>JAYVTJ010000325.1:0-3806 GCA_043774415.1 Fimbriiglobus sp.
GACGGTCGAGTGCGAGGTCCACTTCGCGCGGGCGGGCCGGGGTTGCCGCAAGGTGCTCGCGAGCGGGCCGTCGCCCGTGCGACCGAAGGAGCCGGGCCGGGTGCCGCGGGTGGCCCGGCTGATGGCCTTGGCCCTCCGCTGCGAGGAACTGCTGCGGACGGGGGCCGTGGAGAACCAGACCGAGATCGCCCGGCTCGGGCACGTGACGCGGGCGCGGGTGAGCCAGATCCTGAACCTGCTCAACCTGGCCCCGGAGATCCAGGAGGAGTTACTCTTCTTGCCCCGCACGATGGCGGGGCGGGACGCAATCATCTTGAGGCAGCTACTGCCGATCGCCTCGACCTTGGAGTGGGCGAAGCAGAGGACGATGTGGAGGGAGTTGAGCCGGAGTTGAGCCGGCGAATTATCACCGGCCCGGCACCCCTCCGGTTCCGCTTCACTTCCAATCGAATCCGACCAGCCAGCTGCCTTCGGCCGTGTGGATCACCTTCGCATTCTTCCCGTCCGGATCGCAGACCGTCACCCGGAACGCATCGGCCGCTTTGCCGGGCGGTCGCGGCAGCGACTCGGTTTCCACATAGGCGATCCTCCCGCCGTCGGGGGACCACGCGAATCCGGCGATGCGCCACTCCGGCTTCTCGCCCAGCTCCTTCACCACCGTCCGCTTCTCGGTCGCCAAGTCGATCACGAGCAAGTCGTCGAACTTGAAATCGGTCGAGTCGAAGGAGCCGTTGCCGAGCGATTTGTAGCTGCCGTAGTGCTTCACCTTGCAGAGCAGGCGCTTCCCGTCCGGGGAGAACTGGGGCGTCCGATTGTCGAAGCTCTGGTTCGGTTCGAGCAGCGGCGTCGGCTTGTCGGCGCCGAGGGTCCAGAGGTGGGCGCGCTGGTGCCAGGTGTCGGCGGTCATCCTCCACTCGTCGGCCACGGCCGTCTTGCCGTCGGGGCTGAGGGCCCGGATCAAGAAGTCCTTCGGCACCTTCTGGGGAGTCTTCTTCCCCGTGGCCGGGTCGTAGATCCAGTTCGCCAGCGCCCCGTCGCCCCCGTCCTCGTAGCCGCGGACGTAAAGCGTCTTGCCGTCGGCCATCCAGTTCAGGGAATTCAGCCGGACGGTTTCGAGCACCGTCATCTCCGCCTTCCCGGCGAGGTCGAAGACCCGGAGCGAGCCGCGGTGGTTGTCGTCGCGGTACTGGAAGGCCACCCGCTTCCCGTCCCGCGAGAGCTGGGCGTCGGCGCTGCCATTCGCGTGGACCTTCGGGATCGGATCCGGAGACGGAAGTTCGGTCCCGTCCGCCTTGAGCAGCAGCGGCTTCTCGTCCAGCCAGAAGAGGATCGCGCCGCCCGCGGCCGCTTTCGGGACGGGGGCTTTGACGAGCATGCGCGAGGCCGTTTCGCGCGGTTCCCCCGCTTCGCCGCCGTACGAGGTCAGCCCGGCGCCGATGATGGCGAAGGCCACGACGCCGGCCGTCACCGATTTGAGTTTGCTCACGAGCATGGTTCGGATCGCTCCATCTGCGAGGGCGGTTGCGGTGCCGGAGCCGATCGATATCACCGGCGGAGCGGCCGATGCCGGTCCGCTTTCCGATACCGAGGCGATTCCCCCGGCGCCGAGCGCGGCACCGCGGACGCGCAACCGGGTGGCCAATTGCCGGCGGGCCGCGGCCAGCCGGCTGCTCAGGGTGCCTTCCGCGATGCCCAGCCGCTCGGCCGCCTCGCCGCGGCTGAGTCCGCCGAGTTCGCAGAGCGCGACCGCGGTCCGCAGCTTGTCCGGCAGCCGCGCGATCTCCTCGTCGAGGAGCCGGAGCAGGTCGGGATCGTCCGGTGCAGCGACCGCGTGTGCGGCGCAGTCCGGCAGAGTCGATCCGTGGGATTCGCGGCGCCGTTGTCGGTCGGCCATCGCTCGGGCCCGGAGGGACGTGTGAACGGCCACCGCGTGCAGCCATCCGCCGACGGCCGCCGGCGGACGGATCGAAGCCGGCTTGCGGACGAGCACGAGGAAGACCGCCTGGAAGGAGTCTTCTGCCCGCTGGCGGTCGCGAACCATCCGCCGGCAGACGCCCCACACCATCGGGGCGAAGCGAGTCACCAATTCGGCGAACGCCTCCTCCGACCGCGTCTCGGAGTAGTCGCGGACCAGTTCGGCGTCCGATCGGGCGTCGCCCGTGCCCGCGCCGCGGGCTCGCATGAACAATCCCGTCAATCGGGCCGCAGTCGCCATCCGGTGTGCCTCCGGGGATATACCAGACTAATCCCGCCGGCCGGTCGGCGCGTCGGCGAATTTTCCCCAATGTCGATGTCGGGCTTGGATCCGGTGATCCCGGTGCCGCGGCAGCGGAGGTCTCCACGAGGGAATGGGGGAAGCAGAGGAGGATGTGGGACGCGATCCTCTCGGCTCTTTAAAGGGATCGCGGTCGTCGGATGCAAAGTCCGCGATTCGGTGGAATCAGCGGCTGTCGCCGCCCCGACGCGGCGAGGTCGAGAACTGCTGCTGGACCGCCCGCCCGCCGATTTTCGGGATCATCGCCGGGTCGAAGCTCACGCCGAGCTGCTGCTGGAAATTCGCCAAGTACGAACCCATGTCGAAAGCCGGCGGAGCCGCCGGGGTCGTTCCGACGAAGTCCGGGCTGAGTCCGGAATAGCCTCCGAAAGCGCCGGCCGGCGAGTGGCCGTGGTGGCCGTGCCGGTTCGTCATCCCTCGATAGACGCCGCCCCCGTACCCGAATCCCCCACCGGACGCACCGACGACTGACGGTCCGCCCGCATAGCCGGTCTGGTAGACGCCGCCGGTATACCCGTGGTTGAGACCCGGGTAGTGGATGCTCGGATGGTTGGGGCTCGGGTGGTTGGGGCTCGGATGGTTGGTGCCGAGGTGGGCGAGACCCGGGTGATTCGCGCTCGGATGGTTCGTGCCGGGATGATGGGCGCTCGGATGGTTGGTACCCGGATGATTCGTGCTCGGGTGGTGGGTCGCGGAATGCCGCTGGGCCAGTGCGGAAGCCGCCGAAAGCAGGACGGCGACGCCGGCGACGAGTATGCGTGTGCGAGACATATCGGGATCCCGATTCGTGAACTGCGGTTTCTCTTCGTCTATTGTGGCGGCGCCATGGCACCGCGTCCATTCCAGTACTCCACTTTCGCCCCGTGCACGGACACTCGCCGGGCGGGACGCGATCATCCTGAGGGACCTGCTGCCGATCGCCTCGATGATGGAGTGGGCGAAGCAGAGGAGGATGTGGGAGAAGTCGCGAGTCGAAATTCTCGGATTCTAGCGCTGCGGGAGGATATGATTTCCGTGAGGGATGTTCCGATTGGGGGATCTGCACCATGCCGACCAGCTCGACGCGAAAGCGACAAAAATCCGCCCGCCGCGACACCGTCCGCCGCGAACTGCGGGCCGAGGAGATCGTCGACCGACTCGGCGCGCCGCTTTTCATGGACGCGGCACCCGGCAGGGTGATGGCGACGTGCGGCGGCTACTCGGGACGCGGAGCCGATCGCAGTTCGGCCCTGCGGGCCCTGGCCGAGCAAATCGAAGAAGGCGAACCGTCCCGCTGACCCGCTCGCTCGCCCCGCCGGGCGGCCATTCGCGCGTCGCGGACGCGCACTCCGGGGCGGTGAGTCCACGGCGCCGCGAGTTCGCGGAGCATCCTCCCGGGGGCCAAATCTTGATTCGGGCCGCCGATCGGGTCAGGGCCATTCCTACGGAACGCACCGGCCGAGTCTCATTTTCGGAAATTCGATCACTACCGAGATAGCCCCGCGATTCGGCCTCTGGGAGAGTCGTGGTGATGGTCGACGGGGTGGCCCCG
>JAYVTJ010000326.1:0-21860 GCA_043774415.1 Fimbriiglobus sp.
ACCGGCACGCCGCAGGCCATCGCTTCGATCAGCATCCGGCCGAGTTGCTCCTTCCACGCCGGTGTCGTCCGGCTCGGCGCAGCGAGCAGATCCATCGCGTTCAGGTAGGCCGGTACGGAATCGTGCGGAACGCCCATGACGATCCGCACCCGATCGGCGGAGCGCGCGGCCCACGCCTTCAGTTCGGATTCCATCGGTCCGCCGCCGACGAAGAGGGCGCGCCACGGTGAGCGGATCATCTCCAGCGCCGCAGTCAGAGTCGCCAAACCCTTCGCGGAGATGAACCGCCCGAGGTAACCGACGACCGGCGGCCCCGGCTCCGGCCAGCCGAGCGAACGCCGGATCGCGGCGCCGGCTGCCGGATCGGGTCGGAAAGCATCGACATCGACACCCAGGGGAATCACGCGGTGAGGTTTGTCGTAGCCGACGCGTTCGCCGAGTGCGGCTTCGACCGTGTGCCCGGCGGCCACCCATCCGGACGCGCGGCCCAGGCTCATCCGCTCGATCCAACCGAAGGGGGGCGGGTAGCGCTTCGCGATGTTCTGGAACGTGTAGTAGACCAGCGGTCGGCCGCGTGCCCACCGCGCGATCTGCCCGCCCGCCGCGACGAACGGCTCCTCCCAGCAGTGGATGAGATCCCACGATTCCGCGAGCAGGTGCCGGAGCGTGCGACCGTAAACCATGAGTTGCAAACGGCGTGTGAAGTAAGCCGACACGGGCACGAGACGACACGCTTCGCCCGCGGACGCTTCGAGCGGAATGGGGCGCAGATCGCCGTGGACGAACGCCGGCGCCGCGACGGTCACATCCCAGCGGCCCGCGCCGGCGCTGGCCATCTCGTGGGCCAGGCGCCGGTTCAGCGCGACCGCGTAGGAATGTCCGACCGTGAGCAGCTTGCGCGGGAGCGTCACGCGCCGCGCCGCAGTTTCGCGATGGTCTGTTCGATCGCGAATGTCTCCCGGTAAAGACCGGCGCCGCGCCGGCCCAACTCCTCGAGCGCCGTCCGATCGGCGAGGAGTGCCGCGGCGCATCGCGCGAGCGCCGCCGCATCCGGGATCGGTGGACCGGCCACGGCGCCGCTCGTCCAGAGGGGTTCGCTGAGTGCGCCGAGATTCGTCGCGACGGGAACCCCGTTGGCGAATCCGGCCATCGCGCTGGTGCGCCGGGAACTGATTCCATCCGGGTAGGGTTGCAGGAGCAGATCGCATGCCCGCAGGTGAGCCGAGACTTCAACGCTCCTAAGCTCGCCGGTCGCGCTCACTCGTTGCCCGAACTCAGGATGGCGGGCGTCCAGCCGAGCGCGGAACTCTCGCGATCCCCGACCGATCAGAAGGACACGGGCATCGGAGGAGCAGAGCAATTCCACCAGTGCCGGAACGAGCATAGCCGCGATGATTTCCCCGCAGGTGCCGAAGTGCCCGACGAGCGGCACGCCGGGGACGCGGACGCGGTTCCGGACGAGTGCGGCGGCTTCGGGGGCGGGATTCGCATCGAGCGTGCAGGGGACGGGCAACCACTCGGCCGGCGTCCGCGACTTCAGCAGTGGCCCCCATGCGGGGATCGACACGAAGACGCGCTCGGCCGAATCGGCCGCGATCCGCGCCATCACGGGCGTGACGCAGCCGAGGAGAGCGTGGGACAGCGGCCAGCGGCGCAACGGGAACGCGACCTCGTGGAACATCAGCGAGACGGGGGCGAAGCGGCCGGCCCGCGCGGCGAGCCAGAGCGCAAACGGGACGTTCATCGCCTTCCATCCGAACGCGTGCGGGACGTACTGCACGAGGATGCGATCCGCCCGCTGTTCCTCCAGCCGCGTTTCCAGCACCATCAGGGATCGCGGTCCGAAGCGTCCCGGCAAGCGGTGGATTTCCACGCCGGGGTCGTCCGTATCGGAGTCATCGCCCGAACGCGGCGCGAACACGCGGACGGTATCGCCGGCGGCAACCAGCCCCCGGGCGACCAGGCGGGTGTAGTCGCTCACGCCGCCGCGCTGCGGCGGGTATTCCCCCGTGAGGATGGCCCAGCTCGTCACCGACCGAACACCCGGGCGCGGATTTCGGCACGATCCTCGCGCGGCAGGATCAGCGCCCAGGCGAGTGCCGAGTAGGCGATCGTCACGGTCGCCATGCCGCCGCCCAGCGCGAGCCAGCGGACCGGCTCCGGGGCGTCGAGTGCCTCGACGGGGTAGGCGCGTGCCGCCGCGAAGAAGGCTGCGGCGCAGGGGACGCCGAGCGCGGCCGGGCCGAGCACCGCCAGCGCCAGCGGTCGCAGGGGCGTGCCGAACTCCCGTCGGAGCAGCAAGGGCAGCCACGGAATCCAGACGAGCGCGATACTGAGCGCAGACCCCAGCGCCGGCCCGGCCACGCCCCAGTGGAGCGCCCCGCCGACGCTGATCGCGACGTTGAGCGGGATGCCGACGAGGTAGATCGGCAGGACTATTCGGACGCGACCCGTCGTGATGAGCGGCCAGCCCCAAAGCGCCGCCAGCGCGTGGACCCAGACGTAGGCGGCCGTCGCCGCGACGAGCGGATCGCCGCCGTAGCGCGACTCGCCGACCCAGAGGGAGACGAACGCCCGCCCCGCCGCGGCCATGGGGACGATCAGCGCGAACGCGAAGACGCCCGTCGCGCGCGTGAGCTGGATGAGCCGGCGGTTGAACAGTTCGGACCGACCCGAGTGGTCCAGTTCGGCGAGGCCGGCCCACGACGCCGCACCGAGGGCCATCACCTGCGCATCCGCCAGCAGGAGCAGCCGCTGGGTGACGGCGAAGGCGACGACGACCGACGGCCCGAGCGTCGCCCCGACGATGATCGCATCGGAGTGGAGGCCGATCCGCCCGAGGAGGTTGAACGCGAACATCGACCCGCTGAACACGACCGGGAGGACAATCGTCGGGGCGCGGCCGAGGATCTCCGGATAGCGGCGCAGCCCGTCCCGCGCCAGAATGAGAGCGCTCACGCCGCCGCCCGCGGCCACGGCGAGGAACTGGCCGGCGAGTCCGCCCCCGGCGACCGCGGAGCCGATCATCAGGCCGGCCGTGACCCACGCTTGGAGGGCCAGCGCGATCTGCACGATGTGTCCGCGCTGGCCCGCTTCCGCGAGTGGTCGGAAGGCGAGCAGCGCCGCCCACACCATCCCGAGGAGGGCGAAGAGCAGACCGATGCGGAGTTCCGCCGTCACCTCCGCGGACGCATCCCGCAGCAAGTGGGGCGCGGCCGCGACCAAGCCTAGCCCGAGGATCAGACCGAGCGCTCCGAGAATTAGCCCCGCCCGGACTCCGGCCCGGACGCTACCGGCCACTCCCGCCCGATCGCCGGTCGCGATGGCGCGGGCGAACGCGACTTGGAGCGAGCCGGCGATTCCGAAATCGAGCAGGGCGATGTACGCGATCCACTCCGACGCCGCGCGGTACGCCCCGACGCGCTCGTCGCCCAAGTGGCGCAGCAGCAGGGGGGTCGCGATCAGCGCGACCGCGACGCCGGAGAGCGTCCCGCCGAGGCTGGACACGAACGTCCAGCCGGCTCGCCGGACGCGGCTCACGAGGCGCCGCCCGAGATCATCCGACGGTAGACGGCCGCCGTCGCCGCCGCCGTTTTGGCCCATGTGAAACCGGCGGCGCGCCGGGGTCCGCGGACCCCGGCGCGAGCGCGGTTCGCGGGATCGAGCGCCCTCATTATGGCCGCGGTCGCCGGATCTCGGGGGTCGACGCATTCGCCCGCATCGCCGATGACTTCGGGCCCCGCACCCCACGAACTGACGACTGTGGGAAGGCCGCGCGCCATCGCTTCCAAGGCGGGAAGACCGAACGATTCGCGCCACGACCGCGACACGAAAACCGATGCCCCGTCGTAGACGTGCACCAAATCGTCGCGGAGGTCGGAGAGGAACATCGCATCGCGGCCGGGGACCGATCCGAGATCCTGGGCTTCGCGGAGCAACCGGCCCGGCACGGGGCCGGTACCGACCAGTACGACGGCCATGTCGGGGCGTGCCCGGCGGACCTCCTCCGCCGCCGCGAGGATCCCCGACGGGTTTTTGTGCACTTCGAATCCGCCGACGTAGAGCAGGTAGGGTTGTCGGAGGCCGAGTCGATGGCGTGTGCGGGCCGCGGCGACCGGGTTGGCGGCGGCGGAAAATTCCTCGGACAGACCGAGCGGCGTGGCCGTCACCCTCGGAGCGGGCAAATGCATGAGTCGGATCAATTCCTCGCGCGCGAATTTCGAAACGGTGAAGAATCGATCGGCCCGGCCGAGCTGGGACCGCGCGTACCAAGTCTGCCACCGCAGATTCCGACGCCCGGGCTCGTATCCCAAGTACCGCGCGACAGGACCGGGCAGGAGGCCGCGCCGAACCAGACTCGCGAAGCTCTCCGCCGTGGCGCTGTGGATGCTGAGCGCGACGGGGCAAGGCGCCGCCAACGGAACCCCCCGTTCGGCGGCCGCATGGTACACATCGAAATTCCCCCGGACCAGCGCCCGCGGAACCGAAACCTGCTCCCAGTACACTCCGCCGCGATCCGGAAGACCGATCGCGTCGCAGCCGATCCCCCGCAAATGCTCCGGCACCAGCGGTTCGCGGGCCCGATGGAACAGGGTGACCCGGACTCCGCATGAGGGGAGGTGCGTCGCCAACCCGACGATGTAGCGCGCCATGCCGCGCTGGGCGGGCGCGGTCAAATCCCGCGCGTCGATCGCGACGCGGATCGGCCGCGTCACGGGAGTTCCGCCGCGAGCAACTCCGCCAGTCCGCGCCGGAGATCGGTGTGCGGCGTCCAGCCGATCATCCCGCGCAGCTCGGTCACGTCGGCCTGGAGGTGCCCGCGTTCGACGGGCCTCACCTTCGCCGGGTCGGTCTCGATTCGGAGCGGCTTCCCGCGCAGTTCGCCGATCAGGTCTAGGACTTCGCGCATCGATACGGCGACGCCCGTCGCGATGTTCGCCGTGGTCACACCGACGGGGGCGGCGTCGAGCGTCGCGAGGACGGCGCGGGCCGCGTCTTCCACGGGAACGAGATCGCGCTTCGGCCAGAGGCTGCCGAGGCGGAGCGCGGCGTCCGGATCGGCGCGGAGTTGCACGAGGATCTCGGGGAGGATGTGCGCGTTCGTCTCGCGCGGGCCGTAGAGGTTGAAGAGTCGACCGATGAAGAACCGCGCCTCCGGGCGAACGCGCGCTTCGAGCGCCACCAACTGCTCGCCGAACGCCTTCGACAGGCCGTAGATGCCGAAGGGGGCGATGGTCGATTGCGCTTCCCGGTGCGGCTGCTCCTCCGCTGCGTACACATCGCCGGTGCTCGCGAACCAGAACCGCTCGACGCCGGCCGCGCGGGCCGCGGAGAGCACGCACTGCGTACCGTGGACATTCAGGCCGACGGTGCGGGCCGGGTCGGCGTTGCACGCCGGAATGTAGTGGAGCGCCGCGAGGTGGATCACCGCGACCGGACGGTGCCGTTCGAAGAGAGCGGTCATCGCGGCGGCATCGCGGATGTCCTGCCGGGCGAGCGTGAACGCGGGGTCGGCGCGGTGCGGGGCGAAGTGCTGCTCGCGCCCCGTCGAGAGGTCGTCCACGGCCAGCACCGCTGTGCCGCGGGCGCGCAGAGCATCGACGACGTGCGAGCCGAGGAAGCCGGCGGCCCCGGTGACGGCCCACGGGCGAGTGGGATCGGCCGCGGTCATGGCGTCGCAAACTCCTGGGGAATGGGCGGGGCGGGGCCGGCGAGGAAGTTCCAGTGATCCCCACCCGCGACGGCGGTGGCGAACTCGGCGTCCGTCAGTGGCGCGCGGCCGGCGAGCCAGTCGCCCATCCGCCAAAGGGCCATTCCGTGGCGCGCGAGTTCGGCGGCGACATCACCCGAAGTCGTCCCGTAGATGGACGCGGCCGAGCCATGTTCGAGGAGGATCCAGGGGCGATACTCCTCGAGGACTCGTGCGGCACCGCGCAGCACTCCGAGTTCGGCCCCTTCTACATCGATCTTGATGATTGCGATCGGAACGCCGGGTGGCACGAGGTCGTCGATCCGCACGACCGGAACCGTCATGCTGCGGAGCACTTCGCGATGACCGAGGTCGGGTCGCCGCTTCAAACCGCTGTACGCCGGGTTCGACACGACCCACTGGAACTCGGCGGTCCCACGCACATCTCCGGCCGCTGCGGCATGGACTTCGACGGTTGGGAACTCGCTCCGGAGCCGCTCGGCCAACTCCGGGATCGGTTCGAGCGCGCAATGTCGGCCCGTCGGCGACCGCCTCAGAAAGAGCGCGAGCAGATCGCCTCGGTGCGCCCCGACATCGATGGCATTGCCACCCGCTTTCAGAACGCGGCGGATGATCTCGGCGGTCTGTCGGCTGTCGCGCCGATCCAATCGCTCGACCCGCGACTTGCGACGAAGAGCGTTCCGAATCGCCCGGAGCAACGGATACAGCCGAGACGCTTTGAGCCAATCCTTGATCCGCGCCCGGCGATTCACCGCCGAAGTCTCCCGCATTCGCCCATATATCGCTTCGATCCCATCGACGGTCGATCGAGGGCCGCAGTGCGATTCGAGCAGCGCCCGCCCGGCGCCGCGCCGCCTGTTCCGTTCGGCCGGATCGCCGAGCAGCGCGACCGTCCGGTCGATCAGACCTGCGTCGTCTTCGCACAACCCGGCGTGGACGCCGTCCTCGGCGGGCAGCCCCTCCACCCCTTCGGATGTCGTGACCACGGGCACTCCGTAGCCGAGCGCTTCGAGGATCTTGATCTTAATCCCGCTACCCCGGCCGGGCGCGTACAGGAGAACCGCCGTGCGCTCGAAATAGGGCCGCGTGTCGGGCACGTTCTCTTCGACGGTGACATCCGGCAATCCGACAAAATCCGCAAGCGCCGCTTTCGCCCCCCAGCCGACGAGCTGGAGCTTCGCGGCCGGCACCCGGCGCTTAATCTCGGGCCAGAGCACCGCCGCGAGCCGCACCGCGGCCGAATGAGTCGGATACCAGCCCATGTTTCCGATGACGCTCACGACCGGCTCCGCGGCGCTCCGGTCGTCGGACCTGAACTCGTACAGAGAGGGGTCAACCCCCACCGGCACGGTCGCGATTTGCGCCGTCGGGTTGACCCGGAGCATCTCGGGAACCAGGCGCGGGGAACAGGCGCGGAAGTGCCGCAGCTTCCGGACGAGCGTGCGCTCGGTCGCGAGCATGCGCCACCGGTCGAAGCGGCCGCGCAGGGTCGTCGGCCGGATTCGCTCCAAATCGATCCAGACCAAATGGTGGACATTCACGAGCGCCTTATCGCGGTGAGCCAGCCCGAGCCAGCCGGCCCAGAGCTGTTCGAGGTGGAGCACGTCAAATCCGCGCGCGAGTTCCGCTTCCAAGTCGCGCTTCAGCTCCGTCGAGAACATGTACGAGTAGGGCCGGCGGAGGGTTTCCAGCTTCGAGCGGAGACCGCGGCGCACCGGAAACGGGTAGAGCCGCAGGTCGTACTCCGGCGCCGGGAAGAGCCGCCGGGCTTCGTCCATCTCGGACGCTTTGCCACACGCGGCGAACGCGGTGACGCGGTGACCGCGCGCCACCAGTTCGCGGAGCAGCACGTAGTACCAGCGCGCCGCCGCATTGCCGAACGGGACCGGCGCTTCGAGGAACACGATGACGATGCGGAGGGGACACAAGGTGCGGCGAGCATCGCGGCTCGGATGTCGCGGGCCAGGTCGGTCCACGTCCGGGATCGGAGCGAATCGGCGAACGGTCGCAAGCGGGCCGCGAATCCTTCGAGGTCGGCGCGCCAGTGTCGCAGGCGCTCGGCGAGTTCGCGGGGACTTTCGGGATCGGCGAGGATCAGGTCGGCGAACTCGGCCGGGTAGCGTTCACTCACTCCGGCCGCGCTCGACACGACCGCCGGGAGTCCGCGGCAGAGGGCCTCGTGGACGGCCAAGCCGTAGGCGTCGTAGCGCGACGGCGCGGCGAGCGCATCGCATGCGGCGAGCGCGGCGGACAGATCGGTGCGGAAGCCGAAGAAGCGGATGCGGTCGCTCAGCCCCTCCGCGGCCGCACGCCCTTCCCACAGCGCCCGGTCGCGGCCCTCCCCGAACACGGCGAGGTTGGCGTCCCAATCGCGATCGGCGCACAGCGTCCGCCAAGCGTCGTACAGCGTGTCGAACCCCTTCACGCGGTTCCCAAGCTGGCCGACGAAGCCGACCCACGGGCGCTCGTCCCATCCCAGGCGCCCGCGCGTCGCCGTCCGTTCCTCCGCCGTCACCGCCGCGAGTTCGATCGGATCGCCTCCGAGGGGGATGACCCGCACGCGGTCGGGCTTCACCCCCAAAAGTCCGATGGCATCGCGGGCCGTGCGGCGGCTGTTGCAAATGACCACCCGCGCGTTCGGGATCGAACGGATCTCGGCGGCCCGAGCCTGCGCGTGCACGATGCGCGCCTTCGCACGCCGGACGAAGCCCCCGGTCGCATCGGCGGGGTACGCGGCGTGGACGCAGTGGACCCAGTTCGCGTCGGGCCAGTCGCAGTTGCCTCCGTTCACCAGCATGCGGAACCCTTCGCGGGAGTATCGCTCGGCCCAGCGCCGGCCGGCGCGGGCCAGCAGCGGCCCCCCGAGCGAATGCTTGCCGAAGGGGCGGGGCATCCGATGCACGGTGACATTCGGCAGTCGGACCAATTCCTCGGAGACCGCGTGCGCGACGAGGACGACGGGGGAATCGACCGCGAGGAATCGGGCCAGTTCGAGGTTGGCCCGATCCATCCCGCCGTGCGGGGCGAAGTCGCCGGCGACGAGGAGCCAGCCGCTCATGGGCCCGGCGCCGAGCCGTCGGTGCGGAGCCGCAGCAGGATACCCATCTGGGCCAGCAGCATCACCGAGCAAGGGATCGACGAGAGCGTGCCCGACCCGATAATCGCCGTGGCCCAGTTGGTGGCGATCAGCGCGTACATCATCATCGCCCCGAAGCCCCACGGGGTCTGGAGGCGGAGCCGCGGCGGGCGATGGAGGAACCAGACGAGGAAGGCCAGCCAGAGGCCCAGGCCGATCAAACCCTGGTCGATGAGGATGCGGCAGTATTCGTTCTCCAGCCCGATTCCCTGCGGCGGGTCGGCGATGAAGTAAGGGATGCTGGTGCCGAACGACGATCCCATGCCGGCGCCGCCGGGATACTGGGCCATGAGTTCGAAGAACGATTCGTTCGCGCTCTGCCCGACCCGATCCGAAACGGAGTCCGTGTCCTCCAGCGTCGTCATCCGCTGGAGTCGCTCATCGGTGTTCGCGAAGAAGATCATGGCCGCGCCGAGCACCGCCGCCACGAGGCCCACCCGCAGGTGGAACCGGGTCGAGGCCCAGAAGATCAGCGCGCTCGGCACGAGCATCACGGCCGGCTGGCGGGCGCCGCAGAGCAAGATGCCGCCGCCCGCAGCGACCGTCCCGCAAGCCATCAGCGCCCGGTCGGGCGCGCCGGTGCCGCGGCCGAAGAGCCGGGCGAGCAGGAAGGGGAGCGAGAAGAGCATCGTGCCGCCGTAGGCGTGCGCGCTGAGGAACGTCGAGGGGATGCGGTAGAACTCGGTGCCGCCCACATCCTTGGAGTGGTAGATGATCTGCGTGACGGCGTTGTCCGGGTAGACGGATTCGATGCCGTTGCCGTAGATGTAGATCCCGCCGGCCAGGGCCGCGAGGTTGAGGACGGCGAGACCGCGCGCGATGGCGAGGAGGTCGTCGGCCCGCAGGCGACCGGCGACGAGCATCGCGGGGAGGAACCAGACCGTCGCCCGAAAGGCGACGAGCTGCACAAAGATGTCGTTGACCGGCACGAGGACGAGCAGGGCCGGCCACGCGATCAGGGCGACCGTCCAGCGGCCGCCCGGCGTCGTCCAGATCCCCGACGCCTCGCGCGGCCGGCCGACCGCGAACCCCAGGAAAAGCCCGAACAGGGCCGCGTCGAACATGAATGTGGTGAAGGCGCTCAGGTAGTTGGCGCGGATCACGCCGTTGAAATATCCGACCGCGAACACGGCGACGAAGCCGAGGCCGAGGGAGCGCAGCGTGCAGGCGAACGCACCCGCGAACGCGGCGATCAGGAAGAGGACGGCCATCGCTAGCGGCCCTCGGGTGGGCGGAAGCAGGCCCAGCCTCGCGGCCGGCAGATCGCGACCGCACGCTCCGGGTGGCGCGTGGCGAGGAGACTCGGAGCCTCGTACCGCCGGGCCGCACCGGAACCGGGCGCGGAGAGCACAGGACCGGTCAACCGCCAACCGATTTCGAACAGCGTGTAGCCGGAGTCGGTCAGAAGCTGGCACGCGGGGCTGTCGGCCCCGCCGTGTTCTTCGAACACCACATGGGCGATCCGCCCGGCGCGGAGGGACTCGGACGCCCCCCGGAACAGTGCGGCTTCGTGCCCTTCGACATCCGCCTTCAGAATCCCCACGTCCCGGCCAACGAGCCGAGTATCGAGGCGGGCCTTGCGCACCGCGATGCCATCCGCATCCGAAGTCAGCCGGGCCAAGCCGCCGTTGTCCGCGGAGCCGCCGGGCATTTCGAGTCGGCCTTCGCCGTCGGAATCGCTGAGGGCCACGTCGAATGACCGGCAGGGAGCAAAGCCCCGTCGGCCGGTGAATCTGGCGATGTTCCCATTCAGTTTGGGCACAACCGCCGGGTTCGGCTCGAACGCCCAGACCTCCGCGGCGCGGGCCGCGAGGGCGCCGGTCATCGCGCCGAGGTTCGCGCCGGCGTCGATGGCCAAGAGGTTCGGATCGGCGAGGCGCGTCAGCACTTCGACGACCGCGAGATCGTACACCCCCGCCGTCCAGATGCTCCGGCCGATGGTCTCGCGGACATCGATTTCGATCGGACAACCCCACGGCAGTTCGACCACTCGCACGGGGTCGGCGGGCGACCGCATCCCGCGCACGATGCGGCGGACGAGCTGCTTCGGGCGGTAGAGGAACCAGGGTTTGAAGGGATTGGCGATTCTCACGGCCGAGCGATCCGCACGAGGTCCGCGAGCCGCGCGGCCGGGTCGCACAGCGCGGTGGCCCGCGCCGGGCCAACCCCGCCCAAGGTCCCGCGCAGATCCGGGCTCTCGATCAGTTTCCGGAGCGCGTCGGCGACCGCACCGGCATCCCCCGGCGGGACGAGTCGGCCGCACGACGGATCGACGATCTCCGCCGCACCGCCGAAGTCGCTCGTGATGACCGGGAGACCGGCGCGCAGGGCTTCGACGAAAGTCAGGCCGAACCCTTCGGGCCCGATGTTGGGCTGGCAGTAGATGTCGGCCGCCGCCATCACTCCGGGGATATCGGGGCGTGCCCCCGCGAACCGGACGCGGTCGCCGATGCCGGCTCGCGACGCCGCACTGCGCAGGCCGGCGAGCAGTTCGCGCTCGTGCGGACGCTGGGCGCCTCCCACGATCCAGCAAACCCAGCCGGCCACTTGCCGGAGCTGCGCGAGAGCATCGATCAGCACGGCGTGACCCTTCAGCGCTTCGATCCGGCTGACGATCAGGATGACGGCGGCGTCCGCGGCGGTGTCGAGTTCGGCGCGGATGCGAAATCGCGTCGCCGCGCGGTCGAACGTCGCGGACGCGGCGAGCGGCGGGTGAACGGTTTCGACGCGGACTCCTGGGAAGATCGCGGACGCCCCCGCGGCCGTGAATCGGCTGTTCGCCATGACGGCGTCGGGCCGCGTGCGCGCCGCCCACCGGTCGAGCCACCGCCGGGCCGAGACTTCGCCGTGGACCGCGTTGATCAGCCGAATCCCCTTGCGTTTCACGGTCGGGCCGAACACCGCCTGCGTCCAAAGCCCGTGCGTCACGACCGCTCCGGTTCCAAATTCCCGCAGAGTCGCCCCCAGCCTCCGCCGCGCCCGCAGGACCGTCCAGGGTCGGCTCAACCGCACCGCGCCGAGATCGCGCACCGGAAGCGCCGCCGCGGTCAGTTCGTCCCGCAGTCGCCCCGGGAAGCAGAGCCCGAAGTGCGGTTCCATCTCCGGCGCGAGCTGCCGTAGCCGTGCGAGAGTCAGCAGGTACGACTCGACGCCGCCGAACAGGTTCCCGGCCGCGAGGTGCAGGACGTTCATTCCGGCTTCTTCAGGGCGAGCAGGATGCCGTACGAAGCATCGCCGTAGTCGATGGCATAGTCGAATCGCTGCATCCACTCGAGCATACGCCGCAGCGCACCGCCGCTCCGGCCGGTGCGGTAGAAGGGCCACAGCAGGAAGTCCCCCAGCGGCAGCAAGAAGCAGCCTCCGTAGCGAGTCGCTTCGACCGTCCATTTCGGCCCGGCGAGGGCGAGCAGTTCGCGCCGGGTGAAGTGGTGGTGCCAGTGGATCCCGGCGGTGCCGTCGGGGTAGCCGCCGTCGCGCCGACCCCGCCCCAGAAGCCGGCGGTAGAGGCCGGGTGTCCGGAACCGGACGTTGTTGGAATCGAGCCAAGCGAACAGTCCGGCGTGCGGCGTCCGCAGCACGAGGCCTCCGCCCGGCTTCAGAACGCGCCCCATCGACCGGAGCGAAGTTTCCCATTCGGCCGGCGGGACGTGCTCGAGGGTTTCGATGCAGGTCACGCAGTCGAACTCGCCGTCGGCATACGGGAGGTCGGCCGCACCGCAGAGCCGGATGTCGGCGTCCGGCACATTCCGTCTCGCGGCGTCGACCGCCGCCGCATTCACGTCGCACCCCGCCAGAGTCGCATCCGGATTCCGTCCGTTCAACTGACTCAGGAGTTCGCCCACGTTGCAGCCGACGTCGAGGATCGCCCGCGCCGATGCGGGCACCCAATCGGCCGCTTCCATCGTCCGCCGTGCGGTCGTCTTCACCGCAGCGCATCCCGGTAGATCGCCAGCGTCCGCTCCGCCATCACGCGGTGATCGAACTCGGATGCCGCGCGGATCCGACCGGCGCTCGCCAAGCGCTCGCGTTCGCCGGAATCGAGCATCCGATTCGCGAGTGCGGCCAATGCGATTGCATCGCCCACGGGCGCGGTGAATCCCTCGCGCTCGTGCCGGCTGACCCACCGTACACCGCTCCCGGCGATGGCCGTGTTGATGACCGGGCACCCGGCCGCCATCGCTTCGACTTGGACGAGCCCGAACCCTTCGCTCCGGGCCGTGCTCGGGAACCAGAGTGCGGTCGCCGCGAGGTACGCGCCGACCAGCTCATCCTGCGTGGCGGACCCGTGCCAGATCATGCGGTCGCCGACGCCCAGCGCATCGGCTTTCCGCTTCAACTCCGATTCCAATGGACCGATGCCGATGACCAGCAGTTTGCCGGGCACATGCTTCAGCGCTTCGAGCGCGACGGGGAGCCCCTTGTAGGAGATGAGCCGGCCGACCGCGAGCCAGAGCGGCGAGCCGAACTGCGCCCGGAATCGCGCGGCGTGTGCGACCGCGTTCGCATTCGGTTCGCGGAACGGAGTCGCATCGATTCCGAGTGGCACGGCGGTGACCTTGTCGGCGAAGCGCCGGAGCGACTCGGACCCTGCGATGTACGCTTCGCTCGTGGCGAGGATGCGCACCGCCCGGCGGTAGACGGCGCGCTCGATGGGACCGAAGGCCCGCCGGAGCCGGCGCTGGCGGACGATGTCGCTGTGGTGCGTCACGATCAGCGGGCGGATGCGGGAATCGGCGAGGACCGCGAGCATCATCGTCGGATTCGGCGTGTGCAAGTGCCAGATGTCCGGCGGATCGCGGAACACTCGGCGGAGGGTGGACGACAGCCCCGGTGCGATGTCCAGCTTCGCGAAGTTCGCCCTCCGACCGACGCGGATGACGCGGACCGCACCGTCGGCTTCCTCGGTGTCGGGCGTTCGGGTGAAGCGCTCGAAGGTGGTATCGCGCCCGTGCCCATCGGCGTGATTCACGACGATGACCCGGACCGAGGCTCCCGCATCGGCTTGGACGCGCGCGAGCGTTTGAGTGTGGCCTTCGATACCGCCGGGCGAAGGGGGATAATACTTCCCGAGGTGGACGATCCGGATCAGCGGATCCGTTCGAAAAAGAGTGCGGCTCTGCCACGGTGGGTTGCACGCGGGCAACAGCCACGACACACCGGACCGGACTGACCTTCCCTCGTCACTCCCCGATATTTTACGGTGCGGCCCCGTTCGACAATGGGCCGCGCAGGGTCCACTCGGGGAATTCCCTTCGCCCGTCGCGCCACCCGATAGAATCCGCTTTTCGGCCGACCGTACCGGGGATCGCAATGGTTCCCCCTCCGCCCGACCTCGAACGCCGCCCCGCTGCACGGGCCGTGCGCCGCGCCGGCGAGGTCGTACTCGGCTTGCTCGCTTTCGGCACGGCGTGGCCGTTCGGCGCCGTCGAACCCTTCTGGGAAGCGATCGCCACCGCCGGCGTCGCGCTGCTGTGCAGTCTCTGGGCCATCCACACCGGCCTGACGCGCCGCCTGCGCCTCCGCTTCGATGCGCCCGCGCTGCTCCTCTGCGGATTGATCGCGCTCTCGGGATTGCAGCTCGTCCCACTGCCCGCCGGGGTCGTGGGGATCGTCTCGCCGTCCACGGCCCGCTGGCACACCGAGATGCGCCCCGCGACCGCCGAGCGGCTCCCGGGCGAATCGACCGCGCTCGAGCGGCCGACTTCGTTCCCGATCAGCCTCGACCCGACCGCGACGCGGCTCTTCGCCTGCCGGCTCTTCGCCCTGCTCGCGGTCTACCTCGCCGCGCGGAACTGGCTGGCGACGCGCGACTCGCTCCGCCGCTCGGCGTGGCTGGCTTTGGTCACCGGCACCGCACTCGCGGTCGTCGCGCTCGGGCAATACTTCTCCTCGCCGCCGACCACGATCTACTGGAGCGTGCCGACGGCCGGTGCCGTCTTCGGCCCTTTCGTCTGCCGCAATCACTACCCGGATTTCCTCGCCCTCTGTATCGGCCTCGGCGCCGGAATCCCGGCGGCGAATCGGAAGTCGCCGACACTCGACGCGATGGCGGATTTGCCACCCGGAACCTTCTGGGAAGAAGCGTTCGACCTGCTGACAGCGCCGCTGCAACTGCTCCAGCGCCCGGCTGCCGTCGCCGCCGCACTCGGCGTCGGCCTGATGCTCGCGAGCATCCCGTTCAGCCTCTCGCGCGGCGCGATGCTCGCGTTGCTCACCGCGGCCCTCGGCACCTTCTTCCTCGCCCGCCGGCGCCCATCCGGGACGAAGACCGGCACCCGCACCGCCGTCACGCTCGCGGCCGCCGCGTCATTCGCGGCCGTCGCTTGGCTCGGCTGGCAGCCGCTGGGCGACCGCTTGGGCGACATCGGCTCGGGCCGCTCGCCCGACGACCGCACGGCCCTCTGGAAGACGACGCTGCCCCAAGTGCCCGGCTTCTGGCTCGGCGGCGCGGGCAACGGCACGCACCTCCGCATCGAACCGCTGGGCCGGAGCGAGACCGAGCCCCAGCCGATCGCCGACTCAGTGGCGGAGCACGCCCACAACGAGTACCTCGAAGCCGCCGTCGAAGGGGGCTTGCCGCGGCTCGCGATCACTGTCGCGATGCCGGCGCTGGTTCTGCTGGCACTGGCGCGCGGCTATCGCAAGCTCCACGACCGCAGTGCCGGCCCGCCGATCCTCGGGGTCTGGTTCGGCGTGGCCATGATCGCCGCGCACGCGGTCACCGACTTCGCGCTGCACATCCCGGCCGTGGCGCTGCTCGCCGTCACCGCGACCGCGTTCGCGCTGGCCGCCGCGAACGACAGCGAATTCCATCCGGCCAAGCGGAGACGAAGGTCGGGAGCTTCGGTAGAAGCGCCGGCGCGTTCCGAGCGTACGCTCTGGACGGGATGGCCCGCCGTCGCGCTCGCCGCTTCGCTCGCCCTCGTCATGCTCCTCCTGACGTCGGACGCCCGGCAGCGTCACCTCGGCGACAAATACCTGAGAGCGGGGATGGAATCCGGACGCTCGACCCGCCCCGAGGCGAATCGCCACCGCATCGATTTGCTGGAGGCGAGCATCGCGGCCGACCCGCGCAATCCCGATGCGTTCTTCCAGCTTGCGCAGGCGCACCTCGATGCGGCGAACGACCTATCCCCGATTCCGGCGGAAGCGCTCGCCGGCCCCATGCTGCCGCGCCGCGCCCGCCCCGAGCGTCATTCGCCCGAGATGATCGAAGCTCACATTCTCCCGGCACTCCGCGCCCTGCGGACGGCCCGCGACCTCTGCCCGCTCGTCGCCGAAGTCCACGCCCGCCTCGGACTCCTCGCCGGGTACTGCGCCGAGTCGGAGCCGGCGCTCGTGCACCTCGAACGGGCCAAGCGCATTCTGAAGAACGATCCCGACATCTGGTACGCCTGCGGTGTCGAAGCGGCCCGCACCGGCGACCGCGCCGGGGCCATCGCCCAGTGGAAGCAGTCGCTGAGGCTGTCGCCGAAGCAGTTGCGGCCGATCCTGCGCGCGGCGCGCTCGACGCTCACACCCGAAGAAATGCTCGACGCGCTCCTGCCCGACGATCCGGTCGTGCTGCTCGCCGCGGCCGACGATCTCCACCCCGATCGCCGCACCGGGCGCGCTCGGCGGGCGCCGTTTCTGATGCGGGCCGCCGACGGGGAGTGTCCGAACGCGACGGTCGAGCAATGGATCGCGGTCGCGAAGGCGCGCGGAGAACTCGAGCGCATCCCCGACGCGCGCGGCGCCTGGGAGCGGGCCATCGCCCTCGACGGGGATCGCGCCGAAGCGCACGACGGACTCGCGCGGTTGCTCGAAGTCGAAGAGCTGTATGCGGAAGCGCTGCCCCAGCTCGAATGGCTCGCATCGCGCCGGCCCGCCGACGGCGACTTGAAGCTGCGCCTCGTCGCCGCGCGGCACGGGGCGAAACTCAACAGGCAGATCGGTCCGTAATCCGAATTCCCGCCTGTAAGTCTCGGGTGCGCCAACGGATTCTGGCACGGGCAAACGATCTCCACCGGATATGATTTCGACGCCGCTGCGGCACCCCCGATCGGAATCACGCCCCGATTATCGGTACGTGCCAAGCCCGCCAACGACTTGCGGCATTCCCCGAAAACTCTCCGATGCCCGAAAGAATTGGCGCATCCGTGAGTCTTGCAACGGTTGATGAATGTGAAGAGATCGTGAAGACTGCCGGCATTTCCTTGTGAGCCTCCTCCATGAGCTTACCCTGATGAATAGACGCCGATTCTGCCCACTCGCCCGAAACACTTGCCATGCCGATCTTGGCGCTCGAAGTCGAGTTGTATCCCGAGGGTCTGCTCGACGAGCCGCCGGATGCGGAGCGGCCGTGGCACGTCGCCCAGACGAAGCCCCGCCAAGAGAAAGCGCTCGCCCGGGACTTGCTCGCGGCCGGAGTCCCCTTCTATCTGCCGTGCGACCGGCGCCGCATCCGGATGCGCGGCCGGGTTTTCACTTCGCACGTCCCGCTCTTCGGGGGCTACCTCTTCGTGCGGGCCGACGACGTCGGACGCCGGCGCATCGCGACCACCAACCGCGTGACCCGGCTGCTCCCGGTCGCGGACGAAAGTCGCTTCACCGGGGATCTGCGCGGAGTTCGCCGGTTGCTCGACCTCGGGGAACCGGTGACGGCCGAGGACGGCTTGGCGCGCGGATCGCCGGTGACCGTCCGCAGTGGTCCGCTGACGGGGATGACGGGCACGGTCCAAGAAGCCATCGGCGGGTTCAAGTTCCTGGTGATGGTCGATTTCATCCGGCGGGGGATCTCGGTGACCCTCGACGGATCCATGCTCGGGACAATCCGGGGCGATTGATGCTTCCGTTCGCGATTGTGACCGTACTCGCCCTCGGCTTCGGCCTGCTCTTCACCTGGGTGGCCCGGGCGCTCGCCCGCCGCGCGCACCTCGTGGACTCACCGGATGGCCGCCGCAAAATTCAGACCGGCCCCGTCGCGGTCGTCGGCGGCTTGGCCCTCTTCGCTTCGACTTCCGGTTCGCTGCTCGCGGCCTGTGCCTTCTCGGATGAGGTGGCGACGGCCCTCGCCGGGGAACTGCGGGCCGCGCTCGCGCTGTTCGTCGCGGCCGCGATCATCGCCGCCGTCGTCCTCGCCGACGACGTGTACGACCTCCGCGCCCGCTACAAGCTCCTCGGCCAGATCGCGGCCATCGCGGTGCTCGTCTTCGGCGGCGACTTCGCCATCGATCGCATCTCGTTCTTCGGCTTCGGCGGGTCGCTCGGCCTCTTCGCCATCCCCGTCACGATCCTCTGGTTCCTCGCGGCGGTGAACGCGCTGAACCTGCTCGACGGCATGGACGGTATGCTCGGCTCGGTCGGCGCCACCATCTGCATCACCCTCGCCGCCGTGGCTTACGCCCACGGGCATTTCCTCGAAGCGTTCGCGGCGACGGCGCTCCTCGGCGGGTTGATCGGCTTCCTGCGCTTCAACTTCCCCCCGGCCACGGTCTACCTCGGCGACTGCGGCAGCATGCTCGTCGGCCTCACCATCGCGGCCCTCGCCACGCACGCTTCGGTGAAGGGGCCGACCGTCGCGGTGGCTTCGCCGCTGGCGCTGCTGGCAATCCCCTTCGCCGATACGGCCGCGGCCATCGTGCGCCGCAAACTCACCGGTCGGGGGATCGCCACCGCCGACCGGGGCCACCTGCACCACGTCCTCCAGAAGCGCGGACTGACGCGCGGCCGGGCGCTCGTGCTCGTGACGGCTCTGTGCGGCATCGCCTCCCTCGGGGCGCTCGCCAGCACCTTCCTCCACAACGATCTCGCCGCCGTCGGCTCGGCCGTGTGCATCGGCACGATCCTCATCTCGGGCGGGCTGTTCGGCGCGGCGGAGATCAAGCTCGTCCGCGAGCGCGGCCGGAGCTTCTTCGCGAATTTGCGCGGCCGGAACTCGCCCGTCGAAATGGAAGTGCGACTGCAGGGGAACGCCGACTGGGGCGAAGTCTGGACCGGAATCGCCCGCTGCGCCGAAGGGCTGAACCTCGAAACCGTCTGCCTCGACGTGAACGCCCCGGCTTGGCACGAGGGATACCACCGCCGCTGGGCGCGCGGCACCGGCGACGGCGATGCGCTGAGCGTCTGGCGCGTGGAACTGCCGCTCTTCGGGAACGGGCAGATCCTCGGCCGCTTGAGTGTGAGCGGTTCGCACGACCGCGAGTGCATCGCTGAAAAGCTCTCGGCGCTGTCCCGGCTCGTCGAGCAGGCCGAAGCGCTCGCCTCGGCGATCTCGCTCCCCGCGGCGCTGGCCTCGCGGCGCGCGGCGAACCCGACATCGATCCAAGCTTCGGAATCGATTCCCGCTTCGGCGTGAACCCGCGAAAGGACGACTCCGTGGCCGCGCAGTCCGACAGCCGAGACGATTCCCCCGCGAAGCCGCCGACGGCGCTGATCGCCGCGCTGCGGCGCTGGCCCCTCCTGATGCTCGGCGCCATCGTCGGCCTCGTCGCCGGCCTTTTGTACCACCTCGCGCAGCCGCCGACGTTCCAATCGAGCGCGAAGGTGCTCGTCATCAAGCAGCGCGCCGAACTTTCCGGAGGCGATTCGCGCTCGGCCTACGTCGATGATTACGTCGCCACCCAGATTCCGCTGATCAAATCCGATCTGATCCTGACGGCGGCGTCCCAGCGCCCGGAGCTGGCGGGGCTGTCGGAACCGCTGCCGGAGAACGCGGCATCGGCGCTCGGCGCCGGGCTGACCATCGCTCGCGACAAGGAGGCGGTGACCGGCTCGACCGGGGGGAGCAATGTCCTGACGATGACCTTCCGCGCGAAGAACCCGCGCGATGCCTACCTGATGCTGACGGCGATCATCGAGGCCTACCGGCGCGAACTCTCGGATGTGTACGCCGGGCAGACCCGCAAGCAGATCAAGGCGCTCGAAGCCCGCATCGAAGCCCACCGGGCGTCGATCGAAGCGGAATCGACGAAGCACGCCGACTTGTCCCGCGACCTCCTCAAGATCACCGGCGAGGAGATCCCCGTCATCCGCGGCCGAGTCTCCGCAGCGCGCGAGCGAGAGTTCGCACTCGAACTCGATCTGAAGGAACTCAACGATCAGCTCGAACTGATCGGCAAGACGGGGAAAAACCGCCGCGACCGGTTGGCCGTGCTGACGCTGCTCGGGGTCGGCAAGCAGATCGGCACCGACACCGCGGCCGCATCGCCCGAGTCGCGCCTGAGCGCGTTGCGGGCCGAGCGCAAGGAACTTTCGGAGCGGCTCGGCAAGGATCACCCGCAGATGAAATCGATCGATTCGCAGATCGACTTCTACACCAAAGTGCTCGAAGACCAGAACCCGGACGACCCCACCGGCACGCTCGACGAACTCGCCCAGCTCGGGCGTCAGCTCGAGCGGCGCCGCAAAACGGCCAAGGGCCAAGCCGAGGTCATCGCTCTGCGCCAGCGCGACGACGAGGACAAACTGAAGCGCGGCGGCGATCTCGCCGTGCAGATCGAGATCGCCAAGGGGAAGATCGCCGACGAGGGCCGGCGCATGAGCGAGCGCCAGCTCGAAGTCACCGCGCTGCGGCCGTCGGAATCGGCCGGCGGGTACGAAGCGTCGGTCATCACGCCGCCGCGGGACGGGGCCAAGGTCGGCGTCGGGCTGTTCGCTTGGCTCATCGCCGGCGGCGCCTTCGGCACTCTGCTGGGCGTCGGTCTGGCCCTGCTCGCGGAGCTCACCGACAAGAGCTTCCGCACGGCCGCGGAGATCCGCACCCGGCTCGGCGCCCCGATCCTCGGGCACCTGCCTCCCATCGCGGTGCAAGGGCTGCGGGAGGACGCACGTTTGGCGAACTGCGATCCGAGCCTCGTCGTGGCGCTGCGGCCGAAGTCGATGGAGGCCGAAGCCTATCGGGGCGTGCGGGCGCAGCTCTTCGTGCGGACGCAGGACAAAGGCCATCGGGTGATCCAGATCACGAGCCCCAATCCCGGCGACGGCAAATCGACGCTCGCGGCGAACCTCGCCATCTCCATCGCCCAAGCCGGGAAGCGCGTCGTGCTGCTCGACTGCGACTTCCGCAAACCGCGCGTCCACACGCTCTTCAACCTGCCGAAGCCCGAACTCGGCTTGGCCTCGGTGACGGACGGTCAAGCCGAACTCGGCACCGCGATCCGGCACAGCCGCCTCGGGAACCTCGACCTGCTGCCGTGCGGACCGCGCCCGGCGAACCCGGCGGAGCTGCTCTCCGGCGCCAAGTTCCAGCAGGTGCTTGCGGAACTGCGGACGCTCTACGACTTCGTGATCGTCGATACGCCGCCGCTGCTCGCCGTGAGCGATCCGCGCGTCGTGGCCCAGCGCGCCGACGCCGTGCTGATGGTCTTCAAGATCACGAAGCGCGCCCGGCCGCAAGCCGAGCGCGCCCGCGAACTCCTCGCGGACATGGGGGCCAACCTCCTCGGCGTCATCATCAACGGCCTCGGCACGGTCGGCGACCGCGCCGGCGACCACTACGCGTATTCGTACGACTACGAGGACGCCGAGAGCTATGCGGACGACGAGGCCCCGGACGACATCGTGCCGCTCGCGGCGGCGAAGTAGGATCGCCCGTCCCGGAACTTCCCGATCGTCTCCGTGTCAAATATCCCGCCGGCCGTCCGCCGGCCCACCTCACCCTCATCGGAGTCTCCGCTATGGTTCGCACGCTCCTCGCCGCCGCGCTCGCCTTCGGCCTCGTCGGCTTCACCGCATCCGATGCCTCCGCCGCGAAGGCCAAAGCCAAGAAGGCCAAGAAGGCCGACAAGACTCTGATGGTGACGGGCACCGTCAAATCGACCGATGCGGCCAAGAGCCTGCTCGTCATCAGTCAGACCGTCAAGAAAGAGAAGGTCGACCGCGAACTCACCGTCACCGCCGCGACCACCTTCAGCATCAAGGACGGCGACAAGACGAAGGAACTCACCGGCAAGGAGGGCCTCGCCCTGCTCAAGGGCAAGGAGGGGACGACCGTCGCCGTGAAGAGCGACAAGGACGCGAAGGTCCTCTCCGTGA
>JAYVTJ010000327.1:0-8539 GCA_043774415.1 Fimbriiglobus sp.
GGAGAAGACGGGTTACCCCGTGGACATGCTCGCGCTCTCGATGAGCTTGGACGGCGACCTCGGCGTCGATTCCATCAAGCGCGTCGAGATCCTCAGCGCTCTCCAGGACAAACTGCCGCACGCGCCGGTCGTGAAGCCCGAGCACCTCGGCACTCTCCACACCCTCCAAGATGTCGCCGACTTCCTCGGCGCGACGACCTCGGCGATGACCCCGAAGACGGAGCACGCCTCGGCGATCCGGATGCCGGATGTCCCTTCGACGCTGCGCACGGTGCCGGTGCCGCCCGCGCCGCCCGACACGCATGTACTCCCCGCGCGGACGCAGGAAGTCTCCGTGTCTGCGAATCGCTCGGCCGCGTCGATCGCCGCGCTCGAGCGCATCGACCGCAGCATCCCGCAGGCCGTGGACATCGACCTCACCGCGCCGCGCGCCCCGCTCGCGGTGCCCGAGCAGTCCGAAGTCTGGATCGTCTCCGGCGACGACGCGCTCGGGCTCGAAATCGCGGCCCGGTTCGAGGCGAAGCGGTTGAAGCCGACGCTCCTCCGCTGGGCCGAGCCCACGCCGGAGACCGCGGCCGGCCAACCGTCCGGCCTCGTGCTGATCCCCCCGGCGGAATCGTCCGACGCTCCCAAGATCAACCGGACGGCGTTCCTCTGGATGCAGGCCGCCGCGCCGAAACTGCGCGCGGCCGGGCGCTCGGGGTTCCTCGGCTCCGTCGCCCGGCTCGACGGTTCCTTCGGGCTGATGGATCTGACCCTCGGTGCCGACCCCGCGCAGGGCGGACTCGCGGGGATGGTGAAGACGGCCCGGCACGAATGGCCCGAGACCGCCTGCAAAGCGCTCGACCTCGCCCCCGAGTTCGTCCGCACCGATCCCGAGGCCGCGGCGGCGGCCATTGTCGAGGAACTCCTCCTCGCGGGGCCGGTCGAAGTCGGAATCAGTCGGACCCACCGCTGCACCGTGGAACTCGCCCGGACCGTGAGCAAACCCGCGAGCCAGTCGTTCACCCTCGGCAACAAAGACGTGATCCTGATCACCGGCGGCGCCCGCGGCGTGACCGCCGAAGTCGCGGTCGCCCTCGCCGACACGTTCCGCCCGACCCTCGTCCTGACGGGGCGCACGCCGCTCCCCTTCGGGCCGGAGCCCGAATGGAGCGCGGCGATCCCGGACGAAGCGGGGTTGAAGCGGGCCTTCGCCGAACGACTCGGGCCGACCGCGACGCCCAAAGCCGTCGCCGAAGCGTACGGCAAGCTCGTCGCCCAGCGCGAGATCCGCGCCAACCTCACCCGGATCGAGCGGGCCGGTTCCCGTGTGGCCTATCACGCCGCCGATGTGACCGATCCGCGCAAGGTCGCCGACCTGCTCCACCAGGTGCAGGTGAAGTACGGCACCGTCACCGGCGTCATCCACGGCGCCGGCGTGCTCGCCGACAAGCGCATCGAAGACCTCACCGCCGAGCAGTTCGACTCCGTCTACTCGACGAAGGTCGAAGGGCTGCGGAACCTCCTGGACCTGCTCGGGGCGCAGGAACTCAAGCTGTTGATCCTGTTCAGCAGCACCACGGCCCGCTTCGGCCGCGTCGGCCAACTCGCGTATGCCGCGGCCAACGAGGTGCTGAATAAGATGGCCCAGATCGAATCGCGGCGGCGGCCGAACGCCCGCGTCGCCGCGATCAACTGGGGGCCGTGGGACGGCGGCATGGTCGGCCCCGGCCTGAAGAAAGTCTTCGAGAGCGAAGGCATCGGCATGATCCCGCCCGACGCCGGCGGCGTCTTCGCCGTACAGGAGCTCAACCTCGCGGGCCGTGCGGCCGAGGTCGTGGCGCTCGGCAAGAAGAGCGCCGCCAAAAATTCCGCGAGCGGGACGACCCCGACGATGCCCCGCGCCGGAGCCGCTTCGCCGAACGGCCAGCCGCTGCCGGGCCTCCCCGCGGGCGAACTCTCCGTCGCCTTCGAACGCACCGTCGATCTCGCGTCGCACCCCGTGCTGCGGTCGCACATCATCGACGGCCGCGCCGTCGTGCCGATGGCGCTCCACATGGAATGGCTGGCGCACGCCGCGCTGCTGGGCAACCCCGGCCTCGTCTTCCACGGGTTCAACGAGCTGCGCGTGACGAACGGCATCATGGTCGACGAGGCGCTCCCCGCCACGATCCGCGCGCTCGCCGGGCGCGGCGCCAAGAGCGAGAAACTCTTCGTTATCCCCGTCGAACTCCGCGGCAAGCGCCGCGATGGCCGCGATGTCCTGCACTCCCGCGCCGAGGTGATCCTGACCGCGGCGCTGCCGAAAGCCCCGGCGCCGAACCGGATTCCCGAGGTGCAGGCGTACCCGCATCCGCTCGACGAGATCTACCGCCACTTCCTCTTCCACGGCCCCGAGCTGCACGGCATCGAGCGCATCGACGGCGTCGCGGAAGGCGGGTTCCTCGGCGGCGTTTACCCGGCCCCGGCGCCGGACGAGTGGCTTCTCGAACCTCTGCGCGGCGCGTGGGTCGCCGACCCACTCGCGCTCGACGCCAGCTTCCCGATGATGATCCTCTGGAGCTACGCCCAGCACGGCGCCGGTTCGCTCCCCTGCTTCGCCGGGCGCTACCGCCAGTACCGGCGGACTTTCGCGACCGGCCCCGTGCGCATCGCGGCCCGAATCACCCGCGACAACGGCTCGTTCGCCCGGGCCGACATCGACTACCTCGACGGCGCCGACGGCACGGTCATCGCGCAGATCCAGGACTACGAATGCGTGATCGACCCCTCCCTCAATGGGGCGTTCCGGCGCAACCAACTCGCGGGGAAGGTCCGGGTATGAGCCCGCCCCGCATCGCCATCGTCGGCATGGCCGCGCGCTACCCCGGCTCCGGCGCCGACCTCGCTCAATTCTGGAGCAACGTCGCCTCCGCGACCGACTGCTCGCGCACGGTCCCGGCCGGGCGCTGGCTCATCCCGCCCGAGCGCTGCTCCGATCCGCGCATCGCGAACCCGGACACGGTCTATTCGACGCGCGGTTACTTCCTCGATCCTTTCGAGCCGGATGTCGAAGGCCTCGGCCTTCCCGCCGACCTGATCGCCGGACTCGATCCGCTCTTCCACCTCATCCTCGACGTCGGCCACCGGGCCTGGAAGAGCGCGCGGACCGAGGGAATCGACCGCCGCCGCGCCGGGTTGATCCTCGGGAACATCTGCCTGCCGACGGACAAAGCATCAGACTTGGCCCGCGAGTTCTTGGCGCCGCTCAGTGGGAAGCCGAAGAGTCCGGTCCACCCGTGGAACCGGTACGTCGCGGCGCTGCCGGCCGGGATGCTCGCGAAGGCGCTCGGCCTCGGCGCCGGGCACTTCACCATCGACGCCGCCTGCTCGACGAGCCTCTACGCGATCAAGTTCGCCTGCGACGAACTCCTCGCCGGCCGCGCCGACATCATGCTCGCGGGCGGCACCTCCCGACCCGATTGCCTCTACACGCAGATGGGCTTCTCGCAGCTCCGGGCGCTCTCCGTCTCCGGGAAGTGCTCGCCCTTTTCGAGCGCGGCCGATGGCCTCGTCGTCGGCGAGGGAGCCGGTGTCTTTGTACTCAAGCGACTCGTCGATGCCGAGCGCGATGGCGACACCATCTCCGGAGTGATCTGCGGTTGGGGCCTCTCGAACGATGTGCAAGGGAACTTGCTCGCCCCGGCGAGCGAGGGGCAACTCCGGGCCATGCGCGCGGCGTACGGGATGGCCGGCTGGCAACCGCGCGATGTGGGGCTCATCGAATGCCACGCCACGGGAACACCGGTCGGCGACGGCGTCGAATTCGAGAGCTTGCGCGAACTCTGGCGCGGGCAGTCGGCCGCGCCAGGAGCTTGCGCCATCGGTTCCGTGAAGTCGACCGTGGGTCACCTGCTGACGGGAGCGGGGACGGCGGCACTCGCGAAGGTGCTCTTCGCCATCGGGAACAAAACACTGCCGCCGCAGGCGAACTTCGACGCACCCGGCCCGAACCTCGACTACGCCGGCGGCCCGTTCCGCGTGCTGCGCGAGTCGGAAGCGTGGAACTCCGAGGGGCCCCGCCGCGCCGCGCTCAGCGGCTTCGGCTTCGGCGGCGTCAACGCGCACCTGCTCGTCGAAGAGTACATCCCCGCGTTCGCCGATGCGCACGCCCCCATCATCGTCGGCGGCTACTCGCCAGCTCCTCGCTCCGCTTCGGAGAGTCGGCCCGGGAGCGCGGTTCCGATCCCCATCGCCATCGTCGGTCTCGGTGCCCACGTCGGCCCGTGGAAGACCGCCGCGGAGCTTCGGGCGTTCCTGTTCGGGAGCGTCGCAGCGCCGATGGCCGAGGGCAAGCGCAACGGCTGGGACGACAGCGTGAACCCCTGCCCGGCGGGGTACTTCCTCGAATCGCTCGCGGTCCCGCTCGACCGCTTCCGCATCCCGCCGCGCGAACTCGAGGACATGCTGCCCCAGCAACTGCTGATGCTGCACGTCGCAGCCGAGTCGCTCGACGACTGCGCGGCCGACGCTTTGAAGAACTTGCGAACGGGTGTCTTCATCGGTCTCGGACTCGACCTCAACACGACGAACTTTCACCTCCGCTGGGCGGGCGACTCCGAACTCCCCCCGCTCACGGCCGACCGGACGATGGGCGCGCTCGGCAGCATCGCGGCGAGCCGGATCGCGCGGGCCTTCGGCTTCGGCGGGTCGAGCTTCACCTGCTGCAGCGAAGAGTCCTCCTCGGGTACGGCCGTGGCTCTCGCCGTGCGGGCGCTGCGGAGCGGCGACCTCGACCGCGCCCTCGTCGGCGGCGTCGATCTCGCGGGCGATCCGCGTCAACTCCTCGCGACTGCGGCGATGAAGCCGGGCGTGCTCCCGGCCGAGGGAGCGGCGGCCGTGGTGCTGAAGCGGCTCGACGATGCCGAGCGCGACGGCGACCGCGTCTACGCCATCATCCGCGGAGTCGGAGCGTCCACCGGCGGCGCCGCGACGGAACTGGGGGCGGATCCCGCAGCGTACGCATCGTCGTTCGTGAGGGCCTGCGCAGATGCCGTGATCGACCCCGCGAGCATCGACCTTCTGGATGGTGCCACATCCGGCGCAGATGCCGATGACCGTTCGGAGGCTGAGGCGCTGAGCGCCCTGCTCGGGAGCACCGAGCGTTCTTTTCCCTTGGCGTTTTCCGCCACTCGCGCGAAGCTCGGACACACCGGCGCCGCGTCGGCACTCGTCGCGCTCGTGCAGCAGAGCCTCGCTCTGCACCACCGGATTCTGCCCGCGACATCTCCGGCCGAAGGGCTTTCGCCGAGCGATGCACTTTACTCATCGCGGGCGCCGCGCTACTGGCTCGCGGATCGCGATTCGCCGCGCCGCGCAGGGCTCGCGGCGACCGGCGCCGATGGATCGTGCGTCCACATCGTGCTGGAAGAATCCGCGTCGCCTGCCCCGCTCGAATCCCCCGGATTGGTCGAAGGCCTCTTCGCAATCGATGCGGGGACCGCCGTCGAACTCCAGCACAAACTTACTTCGCTCAGCGAGTGGCTGGACGGCCGCATCGGCGAGTCGATCGCCGACCTCGCCTGCGCCTGGTGGCACGCGAACCCAGTGCATGCGAACCGCAAGCTCGCCGCGGCGCTGGTCGCGCGGTCGCTCCCGGAGCTGCGCGAGCAGGTCGCCTACCTCGCCGAGTGCATCGCCGATCCGACGGCCCGCGCCGCCGGGCGCGAACTCCGCGCCGGCCTGCGCGACCGGGTCTTCTACTCGGCGGTGCCGCTGGGGCCGACGGGGAAGATCGCATTCGTCTTCCCCGGCTCGGGGAACCACTTCCCCGGCATGGGTCGCGACCTGAGCGCCGCTTTCCCAGACGTGCTCCACATCCAGCAATCGGAGAACCGGCAATTGCGCGGGCAATACGCCCCGGACAAGTTCTGGGGCGACTTCATCCCGCCCGACACGACCGCGAAGCAGTTCCTCTTCGGCCAGGTCGCACTCGGCGCGCTCGCGAGTGACATCCTCGTGTCACTGGGGATGAAACCCGACGCGATGGTCGGTCTGAGCCTCGGCGAATCGGCGGGCCTCTTCGGCACGCGCGTCTGGACCGATCGCGACGAGATGTTCCGCCGCATCCGCGTATCGAGCCTCTTCGAATCCGATCTCGCACCGCCGTACGACGCGGCCAAGCGGCACTGGAACGTCGATGCCGTCGATTGGATCTCGGGCGTCCTGTCCGCGTCCGCCGATGACGTGAACTCGCGTCTCCGTCCCGGATCGAAGGCGTTCTTGCTGATCGCGAAGACGCCGACGGAGTGCGTGGTCGGGGGTCTGCGCGCCGATGTCGAAGCGCTCGCCGCGTCGCTCGGCAAGTCTCTGCTGCCGCTGGCGGGTGTCACACTGGCGCACTGCGAAGCGGGCCGACCGGTCGAAGCGGCCTACCGTGCGCTTCACACACTGCCGACGACGGCGCACCCCGGTTTGCAGGTCTTCAGCGGGGCGTGGGCGCGGCCGTATTCTCCGACGAGCGCGAACGCCGCCGACTCCATCACGGCGGGACTGCTGAACGCGCTCGACTTCCCCGCCGTCGTCGAAGCGGCCTACCGCGAAGGGGTCCGGGTGTTCGTCGAAGCCGGGCCGGGGAACTCCTGCACGCGGATGATATCCAGCAACCTCGGCGGTCGCGCGCACCTCGCCCGGCCGATCGCCGTGGCGCGCCAAGATGCGGTTTCCAACGTGCTGCGACTGCTCGGCGCGCTCGTCGCCGAGCGCTTCCCCGTCGATCTCGGCAAGCTCTTCGGCCCGCCGAAGCCGGCGCCGGTGGCACCGCGCCGCACGATCACGGTTCCCGTCGGCCGGTTGTCGATGCGAGCCGACGTCGGAACGACACCGCCGATGCCAGCGATTCCGCCCGAGTTGACCACGACGCCGAAGCCCGTGCCGACGCCGCCCCCGCTCGTCGTCCGCACTCCCGATATTTCCGCCGCACTCGTGCAGACGCCGCTGCCGCGCTGGGAAGTCACACCGCCGCCGCGCGCTCCGGCGAATCGCTCCTCGTGGGCCGAAGCGATGGCGCCCGTGCTCGCCGGATCGGCGGACGCGCAGACGGCGGTCGCCGAGGCGCACGGGCGCTTCCTGCAAGTGCAGAGTGCGTTCACGCAGACGGGCATCGCCGCGGTGCAGCTCCAGAGTGAACTGATCCGCCGCCTGCTCGGTGATGGTGTTGAGATCACGGTCGATCCGCTCGCGGTGCCGCGCTCGCTCACGTTCGAGCAGTGCACCGAGTACGCCGCCGGCAAGATCGGCCGCGTCCTCGGTCCCCTCTTCGCCGAGGCCGATGAGTACCCTACGCGGGTGCGGTTGCCGGAAGGCCCGCTCATGCTCGTGGACCGCGTGATCGCCACCGAGGGCGAACCGAAGTCGATGGCGAGCGGCCGCGTCGTCACGGAGCACACCGTCCGCGCCGACCGCTGGTATCTCGATAACGGCCGCTGCCCCACGAGCATCACCGTCGAAGCGGGCCAAGCCGACCTCTTCCTGGCGGGCTTTCTCGGTATCGACTCCGCCACGAAGGGCTTGGCCGTCTACCGGTTGCTCGATGCGGTCGTGACGTTCCACCGCGAGCTGCCCCGCGTCGGCGAGCGCATCGAGTACGACATCCGCATCGACGGCTTCTTCCGCCAGGCCGATTCGTGGCTCTTCCGGTTCTGCTTCGAGGGGACCATCGACGGCCGACCGCTGCTCAGCATGACCGACGGCGTCGCCGGGTTCTTCACGGCGGCGGCGCTCGCGGCGGGGCGGGGTATCGTGCATACGAAGCTCGACCGCCAAGCGATGCCGGGGAAGAAGCCGGCCGATTGGACCGACCTCGCGCCGTTCGAGCCCTGCTCGCTCTCCGCGGAACAGGTGCGGGCACTCCACCGCGGCGACTTGGCGACTGCCTTCGGCGAGCGCTTCGCCCACTTCAAGAATCCGATGAAGCTTCCCTCCGGGATGCTGCGCCTCGTCGATCGCGTGCCGGTGCTCGACCCGACCGGCGGTCGCTTCGGGCTGGGGTTCGTGCGCGCCGAGTACGACATCCGCCCGAAGGAGTGGTTCATCGAGTGCCACTTCGCCGACGACAAAGTGATGCCCGGCACGCTCATGTACGAGTGCTGCCTGCACACGCTGCGCACGCTGCTGATGCGGATGGGCTGGATCGGCGAAGAGGGAACCGTGACGTGCGAACCGGTGCCCGGCATCCGCAGCCGTTTGAAGTGTCGCGGCCAAGTGCTCGACACGACGAAGCTGGTGACCTACGAAGTGAGCGTGAAGGAACTCGGCTACGGCCCGAAACCGTTCTGCATCGCCGACGCGCTCATGTTCGCCGACGGCAAGCCGATTGTGGAGATCACGAATCTTTCGCTGAGGATGAGCGGGCTTTCGTTTCCTGCGCTGCAAGGGATCTGGACAGAGCGGGTATCGGGTTCCGGGGATCGGGTATCGCAAACAGACCGCGAGCCGGCGATATCCGAAACCCGTAACCCGATACCCGTTTATGATCGCTCCCGCATCCTCGCCTACTCCAACGGCAAACCCTCCGAAG
>JAYVTJ010000328.1:0-3291 GCA_043774415.1 Fimbriiglobus sp.
GTATTCGTCCACGCGCTGGTTGCGGCGCTTCTTCGGCGCCTTCTTCTCGGTCGGCAGCAGCACCTTCGGGATCACTTCGTCGCGGGGGCGGACTTTCGACCGCGCCGAGACGGGCGCCACCGGGATACGCTGGGCGCGTCCGACGACGGCGGTGGGTGGAGCATCGGTCGCCTGTTCCTCGTCGGGCATCAGCACCATCGGCACACCGGTCGCCGGGTTGCGCGCGAGGGCGTGCCGGCGGAGCCGCTCGGCTTCGCGCTGGTCGGCCCGCAGCCGCTCGGCATCCTCGCGGCGTTCCCGGTCGCGGTCGTCGCGCTTGTAGCGGTCCAGCACCCACGGCGGCGGCTTCGTGCTGCGGCGGATCAAGCGGGCGCGCATGTTCCGCACCGAGCGCACCGCGAGCCAGACGGCGATGCCCGAGAAAAGCAGTTCCGCGATCGGGTAGGCAATCGCAATGGTCCAGAACGTGGCGGGGTTCTGCGGCTCCGTGAGGTAGAGCACGGGGATGATGCCGAACGGCCCGGCGTACGGCCCGAGGCCGCAGCCCGTGAGCACGATCACGGCCGTGAGGCCGTAGGAGCGGAAGAGCGCCCCGCGGTAGGTGTCGGCCGAAGCGGCGGAGGCGGCGCTCACCGCCGCGAGGAAGATCACGGTCGTGCCCGTGATGATGTAGCTCACCAGCAGGAACTTGATCGTGACGCCGCCGTGGAGTTGCGCGAGCGCGAGGATCGGCAGACCTGCGAACAGGATGCCGAGGAGGAAGCCGACGCGGCCGAAGAACTTGCCGAAGACGATCTCGCGGTTCGTGAGATCGCTGACGAGCAGGAAGACGAGCGTCTTGCGGTCCTTCTCCTCGGCCAGTCCTCCGGCCGCGTACGCCGGCGTCAGCAGCACGAGGATCGCGAGTTGCGCGATGAGGAACGTGAGCGAGAAGGATGACCCGAACGCAGAGGTCTCGGCGATGCTGAGCTTCTGCGAGTCGCCGAAGAAGAGTTCGGACGGGCTGGTGTTCCGGAACCAGATGAGGCTGAACGCGGTGAGGACGAGGAAGAGCAGGAACGCGAGGATGAAGCGCCCGCGGGCATCTTGGCCGCGGCGGGCGAGGCGGAACAGTTCCCACGAAAAGAGCGGCCCGATGAAGCCCGCCTTCGGCGGCTTCTTCTTGGGTTTTTTCGATTTGGCGGGGATGTCGTCAGGGGGGGGCACGTGGTTCCGTCTATCGTTTGTTGTCCTGGAGACCGAGCGCCAACCCCGCGAGGCCGAAGCCGCGGAGCCTGCCGGCGCCCCACGTTTCGTACTCCTTCGCCGCACCGCGATCCGAATTGTGCCGGGCGACCGCGAGCGCCGCCAACCCCGCCGAGACGCGCATCTTCGAGGCGTCGTCCGGGCGGTCGAGCTGCGTCGCGCCGGCCTTTTGCTTCGGGTTCGCGGCCAGCTTCAACCGGAGGGCATCGGCCTTCGCCCACGCCCGCAGGCCGTCGTCGGCGAGCAGTTCGGCCAGTTTATCGACTTTGTCCGATTGACCCGCCCGCGCGGCCGCCTGCACGAGGCGCAGGATCGCGAACTGCGGAGAGGTCTTGCCGAACGCGGCCCGCTCCTTCGAGGCGATGTCGATCGCGGCATCGACCGCGCCCATCGGTTCGGACGATTGCTCGGCGATCATCGCGAGGGCGAATAAGCGGTCGTCGAGTTGGCCCGGCCGCGTGGCCAGCGCCAGCGCTTCGGATGCATTCTTCTGCTGGATGCTGCTGCCGACCGCGGCCAGGCGCGAGTAGCGCGTCAGTTCGCCCGCGCCGGGGGGTCCGACCAAACTCGGGGCACCGGCGATCCCCAGCTTCTGCCAGAGCACTTGGGCCGAGATAGGCGTCGGCGCGAAGTTGCCGCCGGCGCCGATGGTGGCCTTCAAACTCTCGGCGATGGGCTGCACCTTTTCGACGGGTGCCCCGGCCGCCAGCGATTCGAGCGCCACCTGGGCGGTCGCTTCGGGGATCTCCCCTTCGGTGAAAGCCTGCATCAGGATTTCTTGGAGCAGGTCGAACTGGCCGAGCTTGGTCAACTCGCGCGCGAGTCGGCGGGCGATGGAGAGTCGCAGGTCGAGGTCGTCGGGTTTGAATTCGGCTTTGAGCAGATTCAGCACTCGGAGGAGGTGCTGCTGGACATAGCCAAAGTCCCCCTGGATCTTGTCGCGCTTGGTCTGGTGATCCTGCTGCGACCAGCGGATGCGCTGCTCCTTCGCGACTTGGTCCTCATCCCCCCCGAGGGCCAGCATGGCGAGCGCGAGTTCGCCGATGAGCAGATCGCGCTCCGGCGATTTCGGGGCTTTCTGCAATTCGTCGCGGGCTTGGCCGAAGTGGCCGATGGCCTCTTTCCGCTTCTCCTTCGAATCGCTGCGGGCCGCGTACTCCCCGGCCGCGATGAGCAAAAGCGCCCGGCAGAGCGCCGGTTGCCCCTTCGCCATCGGGCCATCGTCCTTGAACTCGCCGACCTCTTTGACCGCCTCGGCCATGTAGGTGTTCTCTTTGCCGTCTTGGCGACGGTCGAAGTAGACCCAGGCGCCGACCGCGAGGACGATGAGTGCGGCGAGGCCGAGGGCGAACCACTTCAGTTTCGCGATCAGCGGCACCGGCTCGACATCGTCGGCGATGGCCCCCGCCTGCTTCAGGCTCTCGAACTGCGCTTGGGTCGTGCGCTGGGCCTTCAGTTCTTCGGGGAGTTCCGGGCCGCGCGCGCCGCCCGGCCGATCGGCGTTTGGATCGCGCCAGTCGGCTTTGACGACCTTGCGCTCGACGATCTTCTGGCGGTGCTTGCACTCGGGGCAGATGACGTTCTTGCCGACCTTGCTCGCCGGTTCGGCCCACTTGTGATCGCACATCGAGCAGACCACTTCAACCGTCTGCTCGGCGGCGGCTGCTTTCCCCGCGTTCGGATCGTCGCCGAAGAGCGCGGCGGCGAGCGCTTCCGCTTCCATCAGCGAGCGATCTTCGAGGGGCTTCTTCGGTGCGCCCGGACGGGCCTTCTCGGCGGGGATGCTCGTCCCCGGCACGGTGAAGTGCCGGCGGCACTCGGGACTCGAACAGGTGGCCCGGCGCCCGGCGAGTTCGTCCTTGAGGCGGTACTTCTTCCCGCAGTGCGGGCAAGCGGTTTCGATCGGCATGGAAGCCTTCAGAGCCGGATGGAGCGACGCGACATCGGCATTATGCCCGCCCCGCGCGGTGTCGGCAATCGCCGAGTGGGAAACAAGCGTAGGGCGCGGTCGAGTCCGCGAGACCCGCCGCGAGAAAGAGATGTGTT
>JAYVTJ010000329.1:0-2264 GCA_043774415.1 Fimbriiglobus sp.
GCGACGGCCTGCAATCGCGGGACTTCACCTACGTGGCGAACGCCGTGCAGTGCCTGATGAAGGCGGCGGTGGTGCCGGGCGTTTCGGGCAACGTCTACAACGTCGGCACCGGGGCGAGCACGACCGTACTGGACTTGGTGAACGCGCTGAATCGGGTGATGGGCAAGAAGCTGGAGCCGAGCTTCGGCCCGAGCCGCGTCGGCGACGTGCGCTTCTCGCTGGCGGACATTTCGCGGACGCGCGCCGATCTCGGGTACGAACCGGGCGAAAATTTCGAGAGCGGCCTGGCGAAGACTGTCGAGTGGGCGGCGAACAACTGATCTTTCAGAGCCGGAAGCGTGAGCGACGCCACTGGTGAAGTCGGGTAAACACTCGCGAACAGAGTGCGACATGTGGCGTCGCTCACTCGTCCAGCTCCGAAAATGGCGCAATCCACAACCGCTGCGGGCGAATAGCATCCCATCCTCCCGCCTCCCGAGGTGCCGGCATGCCCATCTTCCGCCTCGCCTCGCTCGCCGCTCTCGTTTGTGGAGTCCTCGTCGCTGCGCCGGTTGAACCGAAGGCACCGACGCCGAAATTCAAGCTCGGCAAGGAGACCACCTACATCGACGGCCCGCTCGACAAAGACGGCTACCTCGATTACGAAGCGGCGCTCAACGAGCGGCTGAAGGGGAAAACGACGCCGGACACAAATGCCGTCGTGCTGCTGCTGAAGTGCTTCGGCCCGAAGCCGGAGGGCAAAGAGCTGCACGCGGACTTCTACAAGGAACTCGGGGTCGAAGCTCCGCCGGACAAAGGGGAATACCTCATCCCCGACAGCGTGCACTTCCGGGAGGAGATGAGAGGGGAAGAGTCGCAGGCATTCTTCGACCTCGATGCCCGCCTTCGCAAGCGAGCGTGGAAAGCCGCCGATTCGCCGAAGCATGCCGAATGGCTCAAGCTGAATGAGAAACCTCTGGTATTCGTCATCGGAGCGAGCAATCGACCCGACTATTTCAATCCGATGATCTCGCGGGACAAAGATGGGAGACGCGGCAACCTCTTGGGGGCGCGTCTCGGCCACGCGCAGAGTTGCCGCTATGCGGCTTCCCTCCTTTCGACGCGGTCGATGCACTTTGTGGGAGAAGGCAAGATCGACGAAGCCCTCGCGGATGCGCTCGCAATCCACCGTCTCGGCCGCCTTGTGACCCGCGGCGGATTTCTCATCGAGTACCTTGTGGGCATCGCTCTCCAAGCCATCGCACACGGCTGTGAAGTCGCCATCTTCGAACAGGGCAAGCCGTCGGCGAAGCAGGCGCTGGCCTATCGGGACGAACTGCTGAAACTCTCGTCGATACCCACGGTCGCCGAGAAATTGAACTCCGAGCGTCTCATGTGCTTGGATGCCATTCAATCGACTCTGAAGGACGGTTGGGACATCTTCAGCTTCGCTTGGATGGATGCGAAGAAGTCCAAAATGATCGTGAAGGGATTGGACGGAGACGCCATTCTCATCATGACAAACGTCTGGTTCGACAAGTACGAATCGGCGATGAAGAAGCCGACGCGGGCCGAGCGCGTCGCCGCTGTGGATATTCCGGATAAGGAATTGGGAACTCTGAAGGAGGGGATGAAAGATCTGAAGTCCATCGATGAGCTCGTCAAGCAAGCCGAAGTCGAGAAACTGGGTGCGCACGTGACCGAGCGGGTCGGCTTGGCATACGTCAATATTCTCATGCCGGCGTTCGGCAAAATCGGCAATGCCGCCGACCGCGCCGAACAACTCCATCGCAATGGCCTCCTCGCCGCGGCGCTCGCGGCCCACTTCGCCGACACCCAAAAATACCCCGACAAACTCGCCGCCCTCGCGCCCAAGTATCTCGACAAGCTCCCTGTCGATATCTTCAGCGGCAAGCCGCTCCTCTACACCGAGACGAAAACCGGCTACCTCTTCTACAGCGTCGGCGTCAACGGCGCGGACGATGGCGGGCAACTTCTCTCCGAAGAGCCGCGCGGCGACGACCTCGGCGTTCGCATGCCGCGGAAGTAATTCGCGCCGCGGCTGAACCCCCGCGGTTCGAACTTTGTTTCCTCGCGGAAAACTCACGCCGGAGTTCTCAACCTTCACCCCCGCGCCGAGTTGCGTGTGCTACTCTGATGGGACACGCCAGTCCGGGTCGAGTCTGGGAAAGGGCGGCCATGAAGCGAGTCATGCGGCTCCGCGGGGTCAGCGGGGCCATCAAGGGGCAGGTCTGGGAACATCCCAACCTGATCCGCGTCGGGCG
>JAYVTJ010000330.1:0-2815 GCA_043774415.1 Fimbriiglobus sp.
CGCCGACGACCTCGGGGCCATCGCCCCGCAGACGCTCACCACGAATGCTTCGGGCTTCTACAGCTTCGCGGGCCTCCGCCCCGGCACCTACACCGTCACGGAGACGCAGCCGAGCGACTACCTCAATGGCCTCACGACACCGGGGTCCCCCGGCGGCGGCACGACTCCGAACCGGCACAGCGACGTCATCACCGCCATTACGGTCACTCCGAACCTCGTGTCGGCCAACAACGACTTCGGCGAAGTGTTCCCCGTCGGCTCCCTGTCCGGTTATGTCTACCGCGACCCGAACGTCAACGGGATCCGGGAACTGAATCTCGGGGAAACGGGTATCGCCGGTACTAAGATCGCGCTGTATTCCGAAGGTGCGCTGGGGCCCGTCGCGGTGGCGACGGCCTTCACGGCGTCCGACGGCTTTTACCGATTCGCGAACATCCCGACGGGGAAGTACCGCGTCGTCGAAACCCAGCCGCTGGGTTTCTTGCAGGGCCTCGACAGCACCGGGACCACCGGCGGCGACAAAACCGTGCAGGACGTCCTCTCCTCGATCCCCGTGCCGGGAGGTGGGGAATCGTTCAACAACAATTTCGGCGAATTGACGACCGTGAACCTCTTCGGATACGTCTGGATCGACTCCAACAGAAACGGGATTTTCGATCCCGGGGAAGCCGGTATCCCGAACGCCGTCGTCTCGCTCAGCGGCACCGCCTTCGCCGGAACTCCGATCGCCACGCCGATCAACCCGGCCCAGGCGCCGAGCGGTCTGACGGTGACGACCGATGCCACCGGACGCTATGATTTCTACAAGTTGCCACCCGGCAGCTACTCGCTGATGCAGACGAACACGCCGGCCGGCCTGACGGACTTCGCCTCGCAGAACGCCGCGCCGGGACTGCCGATCCAGTTGTCGACGAACACGACCTTCACGGGCATCGGTCTGAACGCGCCCGCGCCCGGCCCGCTGAACTTCGGCAAGGTCAGCGATTCCCCGCCGCCGCCCCCGCCCGGCGACACCCCGTCGAAGCAAGACTTCCTCGGATCGTCCTTGCGGGGGGTGACCGCTCCGACCGGCAATCCGCTGGTCGGCCCCCCCACGACCGCCGTATCGACGACTCCCACGTTCGCCGTCGCGAATACGTCCTCGGCGAAACCAGTCTACTTGGCCGCCGGCGCGGGGGCCGGGTTCACTCCGACCGTCCGGGTCTTCAATTACCGGACCGGCGTCGAAGTGTTCCGCTTCAACGCCTTCGACCCCGGCTTCTTGGGCGGGGTGCAAACGGCGACGGGCGATGTCAACGGCGATGGCACGCCCGACATCATCGTGGCGGCCGGGGCCGGCGCCGGACCACACGTCAAAGTCTTCGACGGGGTCACGGGGGCCGAAATCCGCAGCTTCTACGCCTACGATCCGAGCTTCCGGGGCGGCGTGATGGTGGCCTCCGCAGATGTCAACGGCGACGGGTACGACGACATCATCACCGGGACCCTTTCGAACGGCGCCCCGCACGTCAAGGTGTTCGACGGCAGAACCGGAGCGGAACTCGCCAGCTTCTTCGCGTTCGACCCGTCGATCACGACGGGGGTGCGGGTGGCCGCCGCCGATTTCAACGGCGACGGGAAGGCCGAGATCCTCGCCGCGACCGGGCCGGGCACGCCCGCCCGCGTCCGGGTCTTCGACGGGGCGAGCCTGAAAGTGATTTCGGACCTGGCGGTCTTCGACGGTTTCCGGGGGGGCATCTACGTTTCGGCCGGCGACTTCGAAGGGAACGGGAAGGCCGACATCTTCGTCGGGGCCGGGGCGGGCGGCGGGCCGCGGGTGGCCGTCTTCAATCTCACCGGTGGAATGCTCGCGAGCTTCTACGCCGGCGATCCCTCGGACACTTCCGGAGTGCGGGTGGCCGCCAAGGATCTCAACGGCGACGGCAAAGCCGACATCATCACCGGGGCCGGCATCGGCACGGCGTCCCGAATCAGCGCATTCTCGGGAGCGGGGCTGGGCCGGATCGAAGATTTCTACCTCTTCGACTCCGGCGTCCGCACCGGCGTCTACGTCGGGTGACCGGTCCTCAGTCTCGACCGACTGATCCGCGGGCCAGCCTCTCGGCTCACAGTGCAATGCGGATTCGGAATTTCCGATCGACCGGCGGGATCATGGACTGTAGGCCAGCGCGGATTCCTGCGCCAAGGGCGCGCATTGTTACGAAGAGTGTACCTCTCGGGGAGCTTTCGCCGACGATTCGCCACTTCCGCAGACCGGCGGGTTAACAGAAAAGGCCGGGAGGGCATTCCTCCCGGATTTCTTCGTTTATTGCCTTTCTCCGCAGGACTTAACCACTTTTGACGGGGAGGACGAAAACTCTCCGGTTCGAGAGAGACCGAAGGGGTCCCGAGAGGAACACCCCCGTTTCGGGTCGTCGGGGGCGGGTTCGGCTGAAAAACTCTCTGACTCTCTGGTTAACACACCCCTCCGAGTTACCGACCCGTTTCCTCTCGGACCCTATCCGGAAAGTTCGAACGAAGGGACTGGCGGGTTAACACACCTCTGCTCTGCCGGGGACCGGGAACTGCAAGGAATGGGAACAAGGATCGAGTGCCGATGGCGTCCGAATGCTGAAATCCAAGTCGCTCGAACATCTGGAGCGGGTTCGGCGTTTGCGCGGGGGATACCTTTAGCGGTATGGCACACCACGGAATTGGAGGGGCACCGTTCGTGCATGCCCGAGCGAACCGGATGCTCACCAAACCTCGGAAACGCACGGCTTTCCGAATCCATATCACGAATTTCGATCCATCGTCAAGTTGGCACGGGAAACGG
>JAYVTJ010000331.1:0-5305 GCA_043774415.1 Fimbriiglobus sp.
CCAAGAACTTCTTGGCCTTCGTCCAAGTGGCCTCCATCATGATCCTGCTGAAATAGCCCAAATGCTCGGGCTTGCCTCATTCCTGTCCACACGACCTAGTGCGAAGGCAAACCCGATATGCAACCGGACAAGAAGGCAATCACCTCAAAACGTCCCCGCCGGGGCGGGGGCGCTCGGGGGGATCGCCACCGCGAGCACCGCGTTCACCACCTGATCCTGCTTGAAGGGCTTGAACAGAACGTGCCGGAGGCCGTCCATGCGGGCCTTCACGAGCGAATGCGCGGCGTCGTAGCCGTAGCCGGTGGTCATGGCGATGCGCACGCCGGGGCGCATTTCGCGGATGCGACAGTAGGTCTCGTAGCCGCCCAGGTCGTGCGGTCGCACTTCGGTGAACACGGCGTCGTACGACGAATCGGCGAGCATCGCCAGCGCCTCCGCGGCCGTCGCCGCAGACTCGGATTCGGCGCCCAAGCGCTCGAGCAGCAGGTGCGCCGACTTCCGCATCCGCTCGTCCTGCTCGATCAGCAACACGCGCTTGCCGTGCAGGAGCTGAGGCCCCGTCGCCGGTTCGTACGGCTGTGCCTGATGGCCGACCTTGCGCACGCAGTCCTTCACGAGGCGGGCGCTCGCGACGATGCGGCGGAGGTGCTGCATCGTCTCGGGGTCGGTGCCGCCGATCTTCTGGAGCAGCACGGCGGCGCTCGCGAGCACGTCGTCCACGGGCAGCGCGATCTCGCGACTCACCTGGTCGATCGACTGCGACACGGCGCACGACTGCTGGGCGCTGAGCAGATCGAGGGTGTGCAGCGCGGAGGCGATTTCCCGGCTGAAGAGTTCGGTGAACTGGAGGTCGTCGGCGCCGAAGGCGTTGGGCCGGGGGCTTTCGACGTTCAGCGTCCCGACGACTTCGTCGCTCGAAATGAGCGGCACCGTCATGCTGCTGAGGGTGTCGCTGGCGCCGAGGATGTAGTGCGGATCGGTGCTGGCGTCGGGGCAGAGGTAGCTGCGGCCGGTGTGGGCGACGTACCCGGTGACGCCGTTCTTCTCGGGGCGGGCGAAGAGGGTGCGGTTCGCCGCTTCGCGGGTCATGCCGTCTTCGAGCAGCGGTTTGAGTTCGCCCGTGCGGCGGTCGAGCAGGCGCACTTCGATGGTGTCGTAGTGGAGCAGGTCGCGGATGTAGCGGCGGAGGTTGTGCTTGAGCAGGGCGACGCGCTCGGGTTCGCTCATCTCGGAGAGCTGCGTCACGTCGAGGTCGGACATCGCCCGGCCGGCCTGGTGGAGCGCGTCGAGCTTCTTCTGCTGATCGACTTCGGCCGAGACATCGCGGCAGAGCGCGAGGATCTGCGGGACCCCGCCGAGCGTGTCGCGGATCGGCTGGAGCTGGACTTCGACGTACTCGGCGGCGGGGGCTTCGGGGCGGTGCAGGCGGAGTTTGACGGGATGGCCGCGGCGGGCGAGGTCGAGGGGATCGGCGGTGTCGGTGGCGAGGACTTGCGAGCGGAGGGCGGAGAAAATCGGGCGACCGAGGGGCGGATCGCCGCACCACTCCGCGAGGACCGAGTTGCACCAGGTGATCTGCCCGAGCGGATCGAGGACGGCCAAGCCGCGGTCGGCGAAGGTGAGGATGAGGGCGTTGCGGCGGGATTCGTCGAGGAGTTGGGCGAAGATCGCCGGCTCGGCGACGACCGCGTCGAAGTGCCCCGGGATCAGCACTTCGATGGCCGCGGCGGCATCGGCGACGGCCCGCGTCTCTCCCGGCGACCCGAGCGGCGCAACATTGCCGAGCAGCAGCACCCGAGGGGGCGTCACGCTACCGGCCGGCATCGCATCGGGGGTGGGATCGGGGAGGGGCACGCGGGCATTATAAGCGCGCGCGCCCGGGGACTCAAGCGGGTAACCTCCGGGCAGTCCCGCGGGACGGTATGATGACAGCGCGGACGCTGCCTCCAACTCCGGGATGCGATTGGAACCCTGGACCCCCGCCACCCGCTCCGCCTTCCGGCGCAAGCTGCTCGCGTGGTTCGACCGCGCCAAGCGCGACCTCCCGTGGCGCGCCTCGCGCGATCCGTACCGCATCTGGGTCTCGGAGGTCATGCTCCAGCAGACGACCGTCGCGGCCGTCATCCCCTTCTACGAGCGCTTCCTCAAAAGCTTCCCGACCGTTCAGGCCCTCGCGGCGGCCGACGAGCGCTCCGTCCTGCATCACTGGCAGGGCCTCGGCTACTACCGCCGCGCCCGCCACCTCCACGCCGCCGCCCGGCAGTTGGTCGCCGAGCACGGCGGCGAACTCCCGGATGACCCGGCCGTCTGGGCGGAACTCCCCGGCGTCGGTCGCTACATCCTCGGAGCCGTGCTATCGCAGGCGTTCGACCGGCGGCTGCCCATCGTCGAAGCGAACACCCTGCGAGTTCTGTCGAGGCTATTCGGGAGTCGGCTCGATCCGCGCGAGGGCGAAGGGAAGGCGTGGGTCTGGCGCGCGGCCGCAGAGGTGCTGCCGCGCCGCCGCGTCGGCGACTTCAACCAGGCGATGATGGAACTCGGCGCGCTCGTCTGCACGCCGATCGCGCCGAAGTGCGAGGTCTGCCCCGCGCGGCGCCACTGCGAAGCGTACCGGCTCGGGCTGCAAGCGGTGATCCCGCCGCCGACGAAGCGCTTGGAATTGACGACGGAGATCCACACCGCGCACCTGATCCGGCGCGAAGGTCGTGTGCTGCTCTGCCAGCGCCCGGCGAGCGCCGGTCGCGGGGCGATGCTCTGGGAGTTCCCGACCGCGATCGGGGAACCGACTGCAGAGATCGCCGGGCTGACGGTGGAACTCGGGACGGAGGTGCTGACGGTCCATCACGGCGTCACGCGCTTCCGCATCACGCTGACGGGCATCGACGCCGAGTGGCGCCGCGGCGAGTTCGCCTCGGTCTTCTACGGGGCGGGCATCTGGGTGACGGCGGCCGAACTGGCGGACTATCCGATGAGCAACCCGCAGGGGAAACTGCGGGCCGAGTGGACGAAGGTGATCCGGCAGGGGCGGTTGTGGTGAGGAAGAACGCTCTTAACTTTTCCTGTTCCCCCTCTCCGCTTCGGAGAGGGGGTTAAGGGGGTGAGGTCTGGCCCGAGAAAATGAGCGGGCTTCATCGTCGTGCGGGCAGACCTCACCCCCCGACCCCCTCTCCGAAGCGGAGAGGGGGAGGAAGATCGAACTCACTTCTTCAGCTTCTTCAGCAGTGCCTTCACTTCGGCGATGGCTTCCGGTGTTCCCGTCACTTGGAGGATCGTCTCGCTCATCACAACACCGATCTTGTCTCCACCGTTGACCTTATCGGGCAGCAATCGGAGGAGGATGCCGGCGAGTTCCGTCGTTTCCCAAGTGCCGAAGTCGTCCTTCGTGAACTTGACGGTGATGAGCTGCACGGCGGGAGTCGGTCCCTTGACGCGGAGTTGCTCGACGAGCTTCTCCAACTCGGCGATGCGATCCAAGTACGATTGAGCTTTGAGATCGGAGCCGTAGCCGGGATAGATAGGGGATGGATCAGGGGAGGGATCCCGATTCGAGGAAGGTGGCGGGCTGGCCTTAGGCGGGGTGCCGCCAATGCCGGGGGGCGGGGGTGAACCCGGCGTGGGCAGGGGCAAGATCGGTCCGCCCGACACAACAGTGGGGGTGGGTAGCGCCGCGCCCGGCACGACTGGTCCAAAGCCGGCGGGTGGCACGCCAGGTGCCGGTGCGAACGGATCCTCCCCCGTGGAACGGAGCGGGATGGCCTTCGGCGGGGCGCCGCCGCTGCCGGGGAACGGGCCACTCCCGCCCGGCCCGGGCGGTAGAGATGAGCCCGGTCGGCGCGCGGCCCCGGTCACTCCGCCCGGGGCCGGTCCGACGGGGTCGCTCGGCTTAGCCACTTTGGGGGCCGGGCTCGCCACCAACGGAGTGACACGCAAGGCGTCCAGATCGGTCCACAGAGCCCGCGCTTCGACAGGTGGCTTTTTGCGGAAGACGAGGCATGGGGTCATCCCATCTTTATTGCCGGCGGCGACTCCGCCGCGATCCTTGGACGTGTCGAACGACACTTGCCCGAGGAACTCCCAGCCGGCCTTCTCGCGCTCGGCCAACTTCGCTTCGAACGCCTGCGTCGTGAACCCTTTTCCGAGCAGCGGTTCGTACTCGTACTTCGGCGCCATGTCCATCGTGATGCGCAGCCGCAACGTCCTGTCCTGATCCCTGGCCGCTGCTTCCGCCTTCGCCAGCTCGGCCTTCGCCTTCTCCAGGTCGGCCTTGAGCTTCTCGAGGTTCGGATCGGGAGGCGCTTTGGCGATCCCCGGCGGGACGTACTGCGCCGTGGCTTCGCCGGACCACCCTCCGCCGACGCTCAAGCCGAACCCGGTGGCGATCATCACCCCGGCGGCGAGCAGTTTGATGCGGATCATCGTCATACCGGTCACTCCTTGCATGAGAACTTGAACGGAACTCGGAACCACGACCCCGGACGGAATCAGCGCGAGCGTTCGCGAAATCAGCGCCGCCGGCGCCACGGCGACGCTCCCGGTGACACCGCCGAGGGCGAGGACACCGGCGCCCAATCCGCGTTTCGCCAAGCGGTCGAGCAGGGTTTGTTTGGCGCGCGACAATCGCGCGGAGAAGGTGCCGAGCTTCTGGCCGAGCGATGCGGCCGCTTCGGTCGTCGCCCGCCCTTCGATGCAGCAGAGCACGAACGCCGCCCGCTGCGACTCGGGGAGTTTCTGCACTTCCTCGGCGACCGCGGCGAAGGCCGATTCCCACTGCGAATCGGCCACGGGCCGCGACGCTTCGGACACCGCGGAAGCGCGCTCCCGCTTGGTCCGCCGGGCCTTCGCCCGCTGGGCGTTCTTGCAGACGCGGAAGGCCACGCCGTGCAGCCACGGTCCGAGCGGCAAGCCCGGTTTGAGCTTCGCCACCGAACGGGCCAGCGTGAGGAACGTCGCTTGGAAGGCGTCGTCCGCGTCGGCGTCGTTCGCCAACAGGTTGCGGCACTGCCCCCAGACGAGCCGGCTGTAGCGCGCCACCAACTGGGCGAATGCGTCATCCGATTGGCCTTGGGCATAACGCTCCAGCAGGTCCGCATCGGGGACTTCGTTCAGGAGTTGCCGGACCACGCTGGGCAATCGGGATCGCTGCACGCTGCGCCACCTCCGGGGAGAGATTGTCCGCCGGCGCAGGAGTTCTGCAATCGGAATCGTAATCCGCAAAGAGGGTGTAATCTCTCCCCCGCGTCGTTTACGCGGCGATTCCCATCGATTCTCGGCAGATTCGGTCGGATCGCCCGTTTAAGATCCTCCG
>JAYVTJ010000332.1:0-4090 GCA_043774415.1 Fimbriiglobus sp.
CGAAGACGACCCGCAAGCCCTCCGAGCCTGCCGCTTAGCTCGATGGCCTCGAAGGGCGTAGTGCATATTTCGAATTCTTGCAGGATCGAAGAAAGCTCGTCATCCGTAGGCATCGATGTTTCGCCATCCAGCCTAAGAGTGAGACTTTACCGACACTTGCACGGCCGCAAGGTTCACCTCACGATGGCACGGCTCAATTGTTTGCCACGTCATCGCCCGGCATCACTCCCGTTTCGACGATCCTCCTCAGTGCGGCCGCCGTGACCGTCCAGTTCGACTGGTATGCGGCCTCCAGCGGCACCATGACGTGATCGTCGCCGCCGAGATAGAGCGGCATATCGGGGATCGCAGTGCCGACCGCGAGCGGTTGGACATGGGCGGCGCGATTCCCGCGATCGGCCTCGTAGGCAACGGCGAGTCGGCCACCGAGAGCGGGCATCCCGAATTCCCGCTGCGGGCCTCCCGTGGAATCCCAAATGGCGCGATGGGCGCCGTGCGGGTTGAACTGCGAGGACGGAAACGGATCGACGACGAGCAGGTGAATGCCTCGCCCGATGAAGTCTCGGCATGTCCCGGTGAACTTCTCGAAAGCGGCGGCACTCTCCGTGTGCCCCGGTGAGACGACCTCGATCACCGCGAGAATCTCCCCGAAGCGACGCTGGATGATGATGCGATTGGCGCGGCGGACGTAGTAGGCCTCGTCCGATTCTCCATCCCACGCTTAGTATTCCTCTTTCTTGGCGAGCATCGAGAACTTCTTGTTGGGCAACAGGCCTTTGTTGAGCGCGGCGGAAAGGTTGACCGTCCAGCCCTGATGGAAATCGTGGTAGAGGCCAGGGTAGATCTTCGTCCAATCGTGCAGTGGCATGCGACTCCTCCGGTGGGCGTTCCGCCGCGCATTCTACCGCACCGCCCGCGCCGCCGCATCGCCGCACCGCTCGCCCACGCCTACATTCTCCTTTCGGCCGACCGCTCCCGAGGATCGTTCCCGATGACTCCCCCGCTCCCCGCGCACGCCGGCTGCCTCGCTTCGCGTACGTTTATCGGTCTCCTTGTGGCCCAGTTTCTCGCGGCCTTCAACGACCAGGCCATCCACGCCTCGGCCATGTTCTTCGCCATCAACACGCAGGCTTTCACCGAAGAGAACGCCATCGGCCTCATGCCGATCCTCTTCTACGCGCCGTGGGCGCTCTTCGGCACCGTCGCCGGCTGGCTCGCCGACCGCTACTCCAAGCGCAACGCCCTCGTCCTCTGGAAGGTCGCCGAAGTCGGCATCACCGCCATCGCCCTCGTCGGGTTCTACTTGGGACGCAACGGCTACCCCGAGTACGGCCCGCTCGTGGTCCTCGCGACCGTCTTCCTCATGGGCACGCACTCCTGCTTCTTCGTGCCCGCGAAGTACGGCGTGATGCCCGAGATCCTGCCGCACCATCAGCTCAGCAAGGGCAACGGCATCCTGGAATCGCTCTCGTTCCTCGCCGTGATTTTGGGCACCGTGAGCGGCGGCGTACTCTCGTACCTCTATCAGGGCCAAGAGGTGATCGTCGGGTTCATCCTGCTGGCGCTGGCACTGATCGGAGCGTTCGCGAGTTTGCTCATCCGCAAGATGCCGGCGTCGAACCCGTTCAAGCCCTTCCCGCGCTATGTGTATGCCCCGCTCGTCGCCAGTATCCGCGTCCTGCTCAGCACGAAGGCGCTGCGGGTCGCGCTGCTCGGCATCGCCTTCTTCACCTTCGTGGTGGCCTTCATGCGCGCCGCCGTCTACATGCTCGGCGAGAGTCAGAACCCGCGCTGGGACGAACTCAAAACCAGCGCCGTCGTCGGCACCGTCGCCCTCGGCATCGGCCTCGGCAGTCCCCTCGCCGGGCTGATGTCCGGCAAGCGCGTCGAACTCCGCCTCGTCATCGGCGGGGCCCTCGGCATGATGGCGCTGCTCGTCGGCGCCGCCTACTTCATCGGTCAGATGAGCCTCCTCATCGCCTGCATCATCGGCATCGGTTTCTTCACCGGCTTCTACATCGTGCCGCTCTTCACGCTGCTGCAGCACAAGGCTCCGAAGACGAGCAAGGGCGAAATGATCGCCACGAGCAACTTCGTGAACGTGACCGGCGCCATCGCCGCGACGGCGCTCTTCAAGCTCGTGGTCGTGCTCGCCCACGTCACGGGCTATTCCCCGGCCGTGGCTAACCGCACGACTGTCGGTAGCGGTGAACTCATCGAACTGGCGCTGAGCCACGGCCGGCCGGTCTACTTCGAAATCCGCACCGACGACCGGCAGTTCCTCCGCGGCGGCACCAAGCCCGACCGCGAAGAGGCGAACACCCTCGGCACCGTGACGAAGCACCTCTTCGAACCGACGGAGGCGAAGGAAGTGCTGGAGGTGGAAGGTTCGATCTCGCAGAAGACGCTCGGGAGTCGGATCGACGTGACCAAGTTCGAAACCGACGGCGTCGTGCACTACGACCTCGTCCCGGCCGGGAAGCCACCCACGACCGACTACGACAACCGGAGGTTGCCGTCGCTGCTCTTCCTGGGGGCGGCGGTGCTCACGCTCGGCATCCTGCTGGCGCTGACCCGGCCGCTGTTGCAAGTAAGGAGGGAGGAGGGGTGAGTCTGTCCGGCACTTTCCCCCCACCCAGCGCCGGACAGACGTGCAAATCGCCGGAAAGACGATGCAATTCGCCGGACAGACTTGCAAATCGCCGGACAGGCGTTGCCTCACCGGGACTTGCGGCGGGCGTAGCATGCTGCAATCCGTGGAGTTGATGCTTGACAGCACCCCGCTATGCCGCGAATCTGATGGAAAACTTCGCGGCCGTTACGGTGGATACACTCTCCGTTCGGCGGCGGAGGGCTTCCGGTGGGTGGCCTTGAAACACACATTCGCCGCATGTACGCGGACATCGCCTGTTACAGCGGGGGCTTCGGAGACGGGGTGGAGAGCGGACCCTACGATCCGTTCGAGGTGGCCGGCGACTGCGGGCTGACCCCGTTCGAGCGGGCCGGCGTGTCGGTCGCTGTCCTGCAGTGGTTGGATTCGGCAATCGACAACTGCACATGGGAGGCCGCAGAGTTGGACTTCGGCCCTCGCGTTAGGCATCTGCTGGCGGTGGGGCTGCTTGACCACGAGGCGCTCGTCCGGTCGGCGGCCGAGGCGTTCTTGGCTTCCGAGTCGGACTTCATCTCCGCGCTCGGCCCAGTGTACGAGCGGGTCGTCCAGCGATGGGCCGTGGTCTGATGGGCACGCCTCAGACGCCCAACCGAGTGCTGCAGCAGATGGCGGGGCGTGTAGGCTTATCACGATTCGCAGTTCACCCGGCCACCGCTCAACCCGCCTTCGCCGCCGCCGCCAGTTCGAGTTGGTCTTCCCGCACTTCGAGGTAGTGGCGCTTGAAAGTGCCCGGAATGGTAATCCCGTAGACTTGGACGCCCTTCGGTCCAAGCGGGCCGCGCAGTTCGACGACGCGGGCGGAGATTGCATCGCCCCCCGAATGCACCACGACCCGGTCTCCGACCTTGTAGAGAGTGTCGTCGACTGCCATGAGATGCCTCCTTCACCACGGCGGGGCGCCGATCATCTTCGATAATTTATTGTACATGATCCCATCGACCGAAGCGATGAAACCGCTGCACGAATCTTGCCACATCCGAACGAGGGCGAGCGAGAGCGGGTCACCCGCGCCGACGGGTGGCGTTTCCTTCCGGTGGGCGCAGTAGTTCCGCCATGTGTTGAGCTGACCGAGGTGCGTGATCCGGAGAGCATTCGAGGAGTCGGCCTTCAGCTCATTCCGAATGGCGATGCCGAATCGCTCGAAATCGTGGCAAATCGTCTCGTACTTCGGATTCGCCGCGATGAGCTGGATATCGGACATAGCCTGCAGTTGCACCACGACCTGCAGGGTTTTAGGAACGGCTGTCACGAGAACTTGCACGCATTCCGAGTACAGGCCGCGGCAAACCTTTTGGAAGTGCCCGCTCAGGTGCATCACGTATCCGCAAAGAGGGTGTAATCTCTCCCCCGCGTCGTTTACGCGGCGATTCCCATCGATTCTCGGCAGATTCGGTCGGATCGCCCGTTTAAGATCCTCCG
>JAYVTJ010000333.1:0-2214 GCA_043774415.1 Fimbriiglobus sp.
CCGCCGGGGCGGCGTACACCACCAGCGGCCGACCGGTCGGCCCCTGCGGATTCCCGCGGCCGCGCCAGTGCAGCGCGCCGGCGAGCAGGACGATGGCGATCAGCGATCCCACGGCGACGAGCGTCGGTCGGGACATCGGTTTCGACTCTCGGTTCGGATGGGCTGCGGTTTCAGTCGAACTTGTGGCGGAGGCGGCGGGAGTTGATGTCGAGGGCTTCGAGGATGCGGACGACGGGTTCGGTGCAGATGTGATTGTTCTCGGCCCAGCAGATCACGTCCAAATTCTCTTCGCCCGATTTGAGCCGATCGAGGATCGGCAGGAGGAGGTCGCGATCCTGGGAGAAGTCCCGGAGGAGGAGGCCGAAGTCGCCGCGGTCGAGCTCGATCCAGAAGCGGGTGCCCTGCAGATGCTCGAGCCAGCGCGCCCGCAGGTAGCCGCGCCAGTGCTGGTTCACCCAGCGCTTCACTGCGGATTCGCCGAGGTCATAGCCGACCCGCTCGCTCTCGATCCACTTGAATTCGTCGATCTCGTACTCGCTTTCGGCGTACACGCTCAATTCCGGAACCGTGAGGTCCGGGCAGGCGTAGGGCGAGGAGAGGAGTTCCCGTTCCATGTGATGAGTAGTTTACCTCACACCCTCGGCATCGGACAAGTCATCTCTTGCGAAATTCCCCGCTCACGGTCGGAGCCGCGTGTTGATGAACTCGACGAGCACGGCGAAGGCCATCGCGAAGTAGATGTAACCCTTGTCGATGTGCTGGCCCAACCCCTCGGCGACGAGCAGCACGCCGATGAGGATGAGGAAGCTGAGGGCGAGCACTTTCACCGTCGGATACTTCTCGACGAACCGGCTGATCGGCTCGGCGAACGCGAGCATGATCAGCACGGCGATCACCATGGCCGCGATCATGACCCAGAGCTGCTCGACCATGCCGACGGCTGTGATGACCGAGTCGAGCGAGACGACGATGTCGATGATCGCGATCTGTACGATCACCGCCGCGAAGTTCGCGGCCTTCCGGGGCAGCGACGCTTCGGTCTGCTTCGCCTCCTTCACCTTCTCGTGCATCTCGAAGGTGCTCTTCCCGATCAGGAAGGTGCCCCCGACCAGCAGGATGATGTCGCGCCACGAAACGCTGCGCGCTTCGGCGTCGTGGAAGAAGGGCATCTCGGGCAGTTCGAAGAGCGGCTTCGTCAGCCCGAGCAGGAAAGAGAGGGTCGCCAGGAGCAGCAGCCGGGTGACGAGCGCCGCGCCGAGACCGATGCGGCGGCCCATGCGCTGCTGCTCGACCGGGAGCTTGCCCGAGATGATCGCGAGGAAGATGACGTTGTCGATGCCGAGGACGACTTCCATGAGCGTCAGCGTGATGAGGCCGATGATCGCCGCGAGCAGGCCGAAGTCGCCGGGCTTCGAGAACTTGAGCTTCAGTCCTTCCTGCAGCGGCAGCATCCGGACTTCGGCCCCCTGCTTCACCGGCAGGGTCTCGGTGAGCAACTGGCCGTGGAAGCGGTTGCCGTCGGCGAGTTCGACCGTGGCGTGGACCGTATTCCCTTCGACCTTCTCGATGCTGAACGACTTGAGTTTGGCCGTGTCGAACTCGGTGAACCCGTAACTCGGCTTCAGGCGCAGCGTGGCGAACATCGGCTCGGCGTCGAACTTGTCCGACTTGACGCCGTCGGGCAGAGTGACTTCGACGCGCAGGCCGTCGACGACGGCGGGCGCGGGGCTCGAGGCCGGAGTCGGCGGCGTTTGCCCGAGTCCGCGGACCGTCCCCACAATCGACCAAGCGACAAGGGCGAGGCAGAAGGACAGCACGACACGGCGCAGGGAAATCATCATCGCGTCCTTCGGGCCGGTTCCTTCAGCGGGGTTGTTCTACCGATGCCGCGCCCCGTTCGCAACGACGGCGCTCGTCCGTATGATGGCGGTATGAAACCCACCGCATCGCACCCTCTGAACGAGTACCTCGCGGCCGCAGTCGAAGCGGCGAAAATCGGCGCGGCCATCCTCGAAGACTGGCGTAGCAAATTCCATGTCACCGAGAAGGAACGCAACAATCTCGTCACCGAAGCCGACCACGCTTCGCAGAGAGCCGTCAAGGAGTACCTCCTCGGAAAGTTCCCGGATCACGCCTTCGTCGGCGAGGAAGACCACTTCGGCAAAACCATCGAGAGCACCCGGCCGACCGGCGATGCCCCCGCTTGGGTCGTCG
>JAYVTJ010000334.1:0-6430 GCA_043774415.1 Fimbriiglobus sp.
CTACCGCGTCGAGTCGCCGGAGCAGTTCCTGAATCAGACGCTCAAGGTGCAGGTGATCGAACTCGACCGCGAGGAACGCAATCTGATCGTCAGCCGCAAGGCCGTGATGGAGCGCGAGCGCGAGGACAAGCGCGAGCAACTCTGGGCGACACTCCAAGAAGGCCAGACCCGCGTCGGCATCGTGCGCATGATCAAGCCGTTCGGGGCATTCGTCGATCTCGATGGCGCCGACGGGCTGATCCCGATTTCCGAACTGAGCTGGCAGCGCATCGGCGATCCGAGCGAGATCGTGTCGCTCGGCCAGCGCGTCGAGGTGATCGTCAAGCGGCTCGACCCGGCCACACGGCGGATCTCGCTGAGCCTCCGGCAGCTCCTCGCCAACCCGTGGGACGACTTCGCCAAGACCTGCCGACCCGGCTCGCGCGTCTCGGGCAAGGTCACCCGGCTCGAAGATTTCGGCGCGTTCGTCGAACTCGCGCCGGGCATCGAAGGGCTGATCCACATTTCGGAACTGAGCACCGAGCGCGTCCGCCGGGTGCGCGATATCGTCACCGAAGGTCAGGCGGTCGAAGTCCAAGTGATGACGGTGGACACCGAGAAGAAGCGCATCGGCCTTTCCCTCAAGACGATCCAAGCCGGAGAAGAAGCCGTGGCCGACGCCGCGACGGAAGCGGAGCGCATCGCCGACGAAGCCGAAGCGGTCGTGCGCATGGCGAACCGCTCGACGAACCCGAATCTCCGCGGCGGCACCGGCGACGGCAAACCCCTCTTCGGAGGATCATAGGAGAGAGCCGGCGCAAACCATCTGCGCACTCGGAGCGTATGGCTTTTAGCAGTGGGCGTTGTATCGTCACGATTGCCCTTCGTCCGCGTCAGGAAAGCAGCCCCGATGCCCCCACCGACATCTTCGAGCTACTTCCCCACACCCGAACCGCAGCCGCCCGCCGAATTGGCCCAGCTCATCGAGACACTCACCGCGAACGTCGCGGGGGTTTTCCTCGGCAAGCCGGAAGTGATCCGCTTCGCCGTCATCGCGCTCCTCGCCGACGGGCACCTCCTGCTCGAAGATGTGCCCGGCGTCGGCAAGACGCTGCTGGCGAAAGCGCTCGCGAAGAGCCTCGAATGCAAGTTCTCGCGGATCCAGTTCACGCCCGACCTACTCCCCGGCGACCTCCTCGGCACGAACATCCTGAACCAGCGCGAATCGCGGTTCGAATTCGCCCCCGGCCCGATCTTCTCGCAGGTCGTCGTCGCCGATGAAATCAATCGCGCGACGCCGCGGACGCAGTCGGCTCTGCTGGAAGCGATGAGCGAGCGCCAAGTGACGATCGATGGCATCACCCGGCCGCTCGGACCTCCTTTCCTCGTGCTGGCAACGCAGAATCCATACGAATTCGAAGGGACCTATCCGCTGCCGGAAAGCCAGCTCGACCGCTTCATGATGCGCGTCAAAATCGGTTATCCCGATCGCGGAGCGGAGCGCGCGATCCTCACCCAGCACCGCCGGGGCGAACCCGTCGATAGCCTCGAACCCGTGTTGCGCCCCGGCGACATCGTCGCCCTCCAAGCGGTCGTGCGGAACGTGAAGGTCGAACCGCCCGTCGCCGATTACCTCCTCGATCTCATCGAAGCGACGCGGATCCACGCCGAGGTGTCGCTGGGGGCGAGCACGCGGGCCGCGCTGGCGTACTACCGCGCTTCGCAGGCCCTCGCGCTGCTGTCGGGCCGCCAGTACGTCACCCCGGACGACGTGAAGGCGCTCGCGGTTCCGGTGCTCGCCCACCGCCTCATGACCAAGGCGTGGGATCAGGGCGGCCGCAACGACACGGAGCAGATCGTGGACGAAATCGTGGCGTCCGCGAAAGTGCCCGTCTAACCCGCGCGGAGGCCCGCCGTGTCCGCGTCCGCTGCGCCCGCCCGCCGGGGCTACCGGGGAAATCCGGCGCTCGTCTGGTGGATCGTCGTCGCCGTGATCCTCGGGATCGTCGGCTGGCTGAAGACGATCAACGTCCTGCTGCTCGTCTCGAACACGCTGATCGCCCTCTTGGGCATCAACGCCGTCCTCTCCTACCGGATGACGCGCCGGATCGCCGCGCGTCGGATTCCGCACGCCCACTGCTTCGCCGGTGAGTCGGTTGCCCTGGTCGTCGAAATGACGAACTCCGACACGCGGAGCAAATCGCTGACCCTCTGCGAAGCGGCCCCGCCCGATGCCGCCGCGGTCTGGTTCCTGCCCCAGCTCGCGCCGGGTACGACATCCCACCCGCGCTCGACGGTCGCCTTCGCGAATCGCGGTCGCCATCCGCTGCCGCAGTTGCTCGCGCGGTCCGGATACCCGTTCGGCCTGCTGACGTACCAGCGGCCGCTGACGGAGCGGGGCGAGCAGGTCGTACTGCCGCAGCTCGGCACGGTGAACGCGCGGCTCATGAAGCGATTCCTGATCCGCGCCGGGCACGGCGACGACCGCTCCCGGCGACCGCCGGCGCGCTACATGCCGAGCGACGGCGACGTCCGCGGGCTGCGGCCGCACCGCGCGGGGGACGGCGTCCGCGACATCCACTGGAAAACCTCGGCCCGCCGCGGGCAGTGGATGGTGCGCGAGTACGATCAGACCGCTCCGCTCGACCTCGTGATCCTCGTCGATCCGTGGGTGCCGAGCGTCCCGACGGATCGGATCTCGCAGCGCAAATTGGAGTGGGCGCTCGCGCTGGCGCTGACTGCGGCGTGGGCGTGGGTCCACGAAGAGCAGCCGGGCAAGATCGCTCTCGTCGTCTTCGAGGAGGGCATCACCGTCCACAAAGGCCCCGGAACCCCTCTGTTCGTGCGCGAGGGGTTCGGCAAGCTCGCCGATGTCACCGGGACGACGACCGTCTCGACAGCAGGGCTCAACCGCGTCGCGGCCCTGCGCGATCGGGCCGCGCGCCTCCTCATCAGCACGCGTCCGCGCAGCCCGGTCGCCGGCGCGATCCGCGCCGCCGGTCTCTCGCTGGCCGTCGTCGATCCGACCTCGCCGGCCCGGTGGTTCGCACTGCCTCCGTCGGTCGCGCTGAATCCCCCGAGAGCCGCGGAGGCCCGCCGATGAATGCGCCACCCCGGCTCAGCCTCGCCTTCCGCATCAGCACTTATTTCACGCTGCTGATCGCCTGTCTCACCCTCGGGTATTCCGAGTGGGATTTGGTCCCGGAGTCGATCGCGTTCACCGCCGTGGTCGTCGTGACCCTGATCGTTTCGTTCGCCTTCGAAGGCCGCATCTCGCTCGGGCTGGGCATGGCGAATCTCCTCGGATTGGTCATCGGGATCATCGCGGTGGGCTGGCTCGCGATCAAACTCACGCGCCCGGCGAGCGACGGATTGGCCAGCCTCTCGTGGCCGGCGAACCTGCTGCCTTACATGGGCCCGCTCGTGATGATCCTGATGCCGGCGAAGCTTTTCCGCCCCAAGCACGTCGGCGACTGGTGGACCATGCACGGCATCGGTCTCGCGGCCATCGTCCTCGCCTCCTCCATGACCGACGATCCCTTTTTCCTCGTCCTGGTCGCGCTCTACGCGATCGGAGCCGTCTGGAGTCTGACGCTCTTTTACCTCGGCCGCTCGGGGGGGATCATCCCGGCGCTGCCCGGCCGTGCCGGGATGACTCCCGTGTCGCTGGTGGGGACGACCCACGACCGCCGGCCGGCAGACGGTGAGCGCGGCGCGTGGTGGCACGCCCTCCTCTGGCTCGTACTCGCCGGGGCGGTGGCACTGCCCGTTTTCTTCCTCAGCCCCCGCTCGTCGGGCGAGCGGTGGGGCTTCACGAAGACGCGGCTCGAAACGGGCTACAACCCGGAAACCTCCCACGACATGAACAAGGTCGGCGATCTCGAAGCCAGCGCGGAAGTCGCGTTCGAGGTCACCGCGACCCATCGCGACGGGCGCCCGAAAGCGGACTCGGACCCCGACCAGCTCTGGCGCGGAACCTCGTACTCCGACTACGATCGCGGGAGCTGGATCCGCCAGCAGTACGTCTCCGGACACGCCGCGCGATTCCTCGTGGCTGCGAAAGGGGTGGACTACCGTCCGCCCGATCTCGGACCCTCGCAGTACGAGTTGGAATTTCGGGCGACCGATAAAATGGGGGGCCCCGTTCTCGCATCTCCCATCGGATGGGCGGAGGGCCAGGAGACACCCGTGTCCACCGTTCGAAACGGGAATCGATTCGCTTGGCCCGCGAACTACGACGCATCGTTTTTCATGACGAAGTTCGAGGGCCGCAAGGATCTGCACTACATCCAAGTGACGGCGGTCCCCGTGGAACCGGGACTCGGACCGGCGATGGAGCCGATCGCGAACCTCGCGACCGGCCCGGGCGACCCCGAGCGCATCGTGCTCACCCGCATGCGGATTCCCAAAATCCGCGACTGGGCCGTGGAATTGCTCAAGAAGTGTGTCGCCGCGGGCCGCTTGCCTCAAGCGCTTCTCGATTCCGCCGATCTGCGGTCCGGGTTCGCGGTGCAGCCCGAATACCACGAGGTGGTCGGTCGTACGTTCCGGAATTACTTCCTCGATTCGGGCGAATTCGAGTACACCACGAAACTGCGCCGAATCGACAAAAAGATCGATCCCGTCGAAGACTTCCTCGTCAACGCCCGCGTCGGGCACTGCGAGCGCTTCGCGTCGGGCCTCGCGCTGGCCCTGCGCTCGCTCGGGATCTCCGCGCGGTTCGTCACCGGCTTCAAAGGGTACGACGCGACCGGCGACGACGGCAAAATGACGATCCGTCAAGAGCACGCTCACGCCTGGGTGGAAGTGCTGATCCCGCGCCCCGCTCCCGACGACTTCCCGTTCAAAAATCCCGAGGCCGCGAAGGCCAAGACCGTCTGGCACTGGCTCTCGCTCGATCCGACGCCCGGCACCCTCGCCGCGCCGACGGGCGGCGGCAACTGGTTCGACAGCGCCCGCCAAAAGGGCGTCGCGTTCCTGAACGACTTCATCATCGGCTACAACCCCGATAAACGCGTGAAGGCGGTCGAAGCGCTCCAAGATACGGCCGTCGAGTGGGCGCCGTATTTCGGAGGGATCATCGCTCTCGCGATTCTGGCGATAGTCGCGCGGAAGAAATACCGGAAGCACCTCGGTGCGGCGACACCCGCAGCGGAGTCGGATCTCCTCTGGTATCGGCGCTATCTGCACGCACTCCGTCCGCACGGTTTTCTCCCCGTCGCGGGACAGACGCCGAAGGAATTTGCCGAAGGTGTCGCCGCGGCGCTCGGCGCATCCGCCGCCGCCGCCGTGATCGCCGTACCGGCGTTCGTGACTTCCAAGCTCTACCGCGTACGCTACGCGGGTGCCCCGCTCACGGCCGCCGAAGAGGCCGAAGTCGCCACTGCGGTCGCGACCCTCGAAGCCGCACTGAGTCCGCCGACCGTCCTCCGCCCTCCCCAGGTGTCCGCATGATCGCCCCGCAACTTACGCCCGCTCCGCGCCTCCTCCTGGGGCCCGGCCCGAGCGATGCCCACCCGCGCGTCCTCACGGCGATGACGACCCCGCTGCTGGGACACCTCGATCCTCAGTTCCTCGAGATCATGACCGAGACGCAGGAGATGCTCCGCGAGGTCTACGGGACGAAGAACCGCCTGACGTTCCCCATTTCCGCGACCGGGATGGCGGGCATGGAGGCCTGCCTCGTCAACCTCCTCGAACCGGACGACAAGGTCGTCATCTGCTGTAAGGGATTCTTCGGCGCGCGCATGATCGACGTGGCCGAGCGCACCGGCGCGAAGGTGATCGCCCTCCAGCAGCCGTGGGGCGAAGCGTTCGACCTGAACCACCTCGCCGAAGTGCTGAAGCGCGAGCGACCCAAAGCGATCGGCATCGTCCACGCCGAGACTTCGACCGGGGTCCTGCAGCCGCTCGACGGCCTCGGTGCGCTCTGCAAGGAACTCGGCACGCTGCTCATCGCGGACTGCGTCACCTCGCTGGCCTGCACGCCGCTGAAGATCGACGAACTCGGGATCGACGCGGCCTTCAGTTGTTCGCAGAAGGGCCTCGGCTGCCCGCCCGGTCTGTCGCCGGTGACGTTCAGCGATCGCGCGATCGCGGCGCTGAAGGCCCGCAAAACGAAAGTGCGGAGCTGGTACCTCGACATGACCGCCATCGAAAGCTACTGGGGCGGGGATCGCTCGTACCACCACACCGCGCCGATCAGCATGATCTACGCCCTCCGCGAAGGCCTGCGGATCGTGTTGGAAGAAGGGTTGGAAACGCGTTGGGCCCGGCACGAGCGCAACCACCTCGCACTGAAGGCGGGCCTCGAAGCCATCGGCCTAAACTACATCGCGGCCCCCGGCATCCGACTGCCGCAGTTGAACGCCGTCCGCATCCTCGAAGGAATCGAAGACATCCCCAACCGCAAGCGCATGCTCACCGACTTCGGCATCGAGATCGGCGGCGG
>JAYVTJ010000335.1:0-10297 GCA_043774415.1 Fimbriiglobus sp.
CGGTCCTATCTGCTAGACCTATCCTGACGATTGCTCTGATTGAATCGGACGTGCCCGCCGCGCCGTGTTGTAGCGGTTGCGCGTCTGCGATTCCCCACTGCGGCTCCCAACTGGGGTGGCACCCGGTAGGCGCGGGGCCGTTTCGGCGCATAAATGGAGGTTCCTGCTGTGGGCACCTTCACGATGCGTCCATCCACCCGCGCGGCTCATGCTGCGCGGCGAGGGGGTCGCACCGCGATGGCTGTCCCGACCCGCGATGATCTGGACCGCAACGTGGCGCAACCGCCGGCCGAAACACTGGCATTCCGCATGGAAGCGGCGCTGATCGAAAGGATCAGCGGCCCGCGCTTCCAGATGTGGTTCCACGACCATGCCAAGTTCGTTTCCGCCGGCCGCGAACTCCTCGTCGCGGTCGCCAATCACCAGTTCCAAGAGTGGCTCGAACTGACCTTCGGCGACGCCGTGCGCGCGGCGGCTTCCTCGGTCTACGGCCGCGCGACCCCGGTGCGCTTCGTCGTCGATGCCGCGCTCTTCCCGGATCTCGCCGAACCGAATGCGAAGGCGGAGAAGAGTGCAGCGCCGAAGTCCAAGGAGAAGGGCAAGCCGCACATTTTCGGCGAGGACGCGGCGCCGCCGCCTTCGCCGCGCGGCAAGAACGCCAAGCCCGCGAAGCCCGAGGGCAAAGGCCGGCGCTGGAAGACCCTCGGCGATTTCGTCACCGGTTCGTGCAACCGCGTGGCCCACGCGTCGGCGCTGAGCGTCGTGGAAGAACCGGGCCAGGGCGCCAACCCCCTCGTACTCCACGGGCCGGTCGGCACCGGCAAGACGCACCTCCTCGAAGGGATCTACGCGGGTCTGCGCAGAGCCGTGCCGGACGCCCGCCCCTGCTACATCACGGCCGAGGAATTCACGACGCGCTTCGTGCAGGCGAGCCGCTTCGAGAAGCACGGCCAATTCCGCAAGCAGTTCCGCGAGTGCTACGCCCTCCTCCTCGACGACCTCCACTTCCTCGCCACCAAGCCGGGGACGCAGCGCGAGTTCATTCACACGCTCGACGCGCTCGTCGCCGACGGCCTCCAAGTTGTGGTGACAACCGATTGTCACCCGCGGCTCGCCGAAGAGCTGATGCCCGAACTCGTCGATCGCCTCCTCGGCGGGGCCATCTGGTCGCTGCAGCCGCCGGACGATTCCACGCGGCTCGAAATCCTCCGCAAGAAGGCCACGGGCGGCCACCCGATCATCCCCGACTCCGTGCTGAAGTTCCTCGCGAAGAATCTCCCCGGCAACGTGCGCGAACTCGAAGGGGCGATCAACAGCGTCCGCCATGTCGCGAAGGTCACGAACGCGCCGATCGATCTGAACCTCGTCCGCGAAGCCCTCGGCGACCTTCTCCGGCACACGGTCCGCGCGGTAACCGTCGGCGATGTCGATCACGCGGTCTGCGTCGTGCTCCGGCTCGCCTCGGGTTCGCTGCAATCGAAGGCGCGCTCGTGGGCCGTGAGCCACCCGCGCATGCTCGCGATCTTCCTCTGCCGCAAGCACACCGCCGCGACTTACGGGCAGATCGCCAAGCACTTCGGCGCGAAGACGCACAGCACGGCCGTGGCCGCGGAGAAGAAGGTCCGGGCCTGGCTCACGGCCGACGCGAAGCTCACCGTCGGCGAGCGCATCTGGCTCGCGAAGGATCTGCTGGCGAGATTGGAAAGAGAATTGCAGCGCTGACGGCCGTTCCGAACGACGGAGGTTGTTGTTATGCTCATCCGCATCTCGGGCCGTGCGACCGTCACCCTCGACGGGGGAAAGCCGCTGACCTCGGCGGTCAAAATCAAAAAGTTGAGCGAGCGAAATCTGACGAACTCTGCGCGGATTATCTCGACGCCGATCTCGCCGATTTGGGTATCACCGGCGGCGCCGTCACCCTCGTCCGCGATTCCGCCACGGGCTCGTTCCGCGTCGTCACCGAGTACACAGCGCCGAGCAAGTTGAAGCCGGCCCAGTTGAAGCGTTTGGCGACCGACACGGCGGGCCAGTGGAGCGACGGCATCGGGGAAGGATGCTTCGACGACTTGGCGGAGCGTTTGAAGGTCACCATCGACCTCGCGCCGATGTGGGACGACGCCGAGCTGCGAATGAAACAAATCGATGACGGCCGGAAGCCGAGCAAGTCGAAGACGGCGTTGGCGAAGGCCGCGCGGGACGGGGATTTGGAAGTCGTGCGGAAACTGTTGGACGCCGGGGCCGATCCCGAAATCCGATTGCAGGGCTTCACCGCGTTGAACTTCGCCGTGATGTACGGGAACGCCGACGCGGCGCTGGAGTTGATCGCGCGGGGCGCAGATATCCGCGCCGTAGATCCCGCCGGCCACGATTCGCTGATGACGACTGCGTTGACCAACGCCCTCGGCGACGCGGACGCCGCCCGAATCGCCCGCGCATTGCTGGATCGCGGCGCGGACCCGCACGCCCCTCGAGGAAGGGGCGACGGCAATACGCCACTCTACATGGCCAAAAATCGGAAGAAGACCGCCTTGGCCAAAGTGCTGCGCGAGTACGGCGCGATCAAGTGAATCCGAGAGTCCGCGACGTCGCAGATCGGATCGGCTACAATCACTCTGGTCCCACGTCGTCGAGTTCTCCGGCGGTCCGCCATCTATGGCTCTGTCGTCATCGCCCCAGCCCGTCTCGCCGGCCCGCACGCGCAAGCTCCGCACGGCCGCCGTTGATGCCGAGCCGGACACCAGCGATTTTCAGCTCTCCGCGTCCGTGGGGATGCCGGACGCCGCACCCGTCCGCACTGGCGAAAGCACCCTGCCTTTCCTTCCGATCCGCACGCCGCGGCTCGATGCGATCACGGCCGAGCTGTTCCATCACCGCATGCGGCTCTGCTGCACGATCGCAATCGTGCCGATGGCGTTCTTCTTCCTCTGCGGCATCACGAACTTCATAGAACTTTTCGGCAAGGCGACGCTCGGCTGGAGCGGCGTCATCCTCGGCGGCGTCGTCTTGGTCACGCTCGCCACGACCTCGGCGGTGATGTTCCGCTACGGCCCCTTCCCCGAACGCTGGCTGCGCGTCCTCGAAGTGGCCGTGTTCGGTCAGCTCTCCCTCTTCTTCGCCTACTGGCAGTTCGCGATCCTCACGGCCAGTCCCGAGACGGGGTACGAAGGCCTCCGCCACGAGCAGGCGTTCGTCCTCGCCGCTTCCGGGATCAGTCACTTCAACTGGCTGTTGCTCATCGTCTTCCACGGCGTGCTCGTGCCGAACACGATCGCCCGCGCCGTCGGCACTACGATCGCCATGTGCGTCGCGGCGCTGGCCATCGACGCGATGGCCGCCGTCATCCACGACCCCATCACCCGCAACATCGGCGTGCTCTTTTCGATCGGCGGCACCATCCTCGCCGCCGGGGCGGGCCTCGCGATCTTCGGCACCGCCAAGACGGCCGCTCTGCAGCGCGAAGTCGAAACGGCCCGCGCCGCCGTCCGGCAGATGGGCCAATATCGGCTCCGGCGCAAGCTCGGCTCAGGCGGTATGGGCGAAGTCTACCTCGCGGAACACCGACTGCTGAAGAGGCCCTGCGCCCTCAAACGCATCCACGCGAAGTACCTCAACAACCCCGAGCAACTGAAGCGATTCGAACGAGAAGTGCAGGCGACCGCGCAGCTCCGGCACCCGAACACCGTCGAGATCTACGACTACGGCGTCGCGGAGGACGGCACCTTCTACTACGTCATGGAATATCTGCCGGGGCTGAGCCTCGAAGACCTCGTCGGCCGCCATGGCCCGCAGCCGCCCGAGCGCGTAATCCACATTCTCAGGCAGGTCTGCGGGGCCCTGCGCGAAGCCCACCGCAACGGCCTCGTCCACCGCGATATCAAGCCGAGCAACATCCTCGTCTTCGCAGAAGGAAGCCCGCACGACCAGGTCAAGCTCGTCGATTTCGGCCTCGTGCATTCGCTCGTTTGGGAAGGGGAAGCGAACGCCAAGATCACGCGCGAAGGATTAATCGTCGGGACACCGGAGTACATGTCGCCGGAGCAGGCGAGCGGCATCGCCATCGACGGCCGGAGCGATCTCTTCAGCCTCGGCAGCGTGATGTACTACCTGCTGACGGGCCGCGAAGCGTTCCACCGGGAAAACCCGATGAAGACCCTCATGTCGGTGGTCACCGATCCGACCCCGAAGCTCGGCGAGGGCAATCCCTTCGCCCCGAAGGAGCTGACCGCGATCCTCGCGCGCTGCACGGCCAAAGACCCCGCAGATCGGTACTCCAGCGCGGCGGAACTGGATACCGCGCTGGCGGCGTGTCCGAGCAGTACGCTCTGGACGGAAGCCCGCGCCGCGGCGTGGTGGAACGAGCATCCCGAAGCCCGTCCCGGCACCGGCACCGACCTCAACACGCTCGCGCTCGGAGACGACGACTGACGTTCCGGCAGCTCGAAAAGTTGTTCGGCTCCCGAACCGAAGCACCCTTCACAGTGTCCCGATCCGATAGTACAATGCCGATCCGGAGAGGTGGCAGAGCGGTTGAATGCGTTAGTCTCGAAAACTAATTTACCCGAAAGGGTAACGAGGGTTCGAATCCCTCCCTCTCCGTATTTTCACCGGCCCGCGTGATACAACTCGTTGTCACGCGGGCTTTTGCGTTCCCGAATCGTCTTCGGGAATCGCGATTTGTGGCACCGTTTGTGGCATTTTGTGGCAGGAGGGTTCTCTGAGGTCAGCATGGCCAAGTCCTCGACTTTCCGCATCGGCAAGGTGAGCGGCTACCTCCGGGGCGACATTTGGTACCTCTGCTATCAGGAACAGGGCGTCCGACGCCGACCCCGCATCGGAGAAGATCGCGACACCGCCCGGCAGATGGCCTCGCAGATCAACGGGCAACTCGACACCGGCGCCCCGTCGACGCTGAGCTACTCCCCGATCGCCATCCCCGATCTGCGCGATCACTGGCTCGATCATCACGAGCAAGTCCTCCGCTCCTCGGTGCAGTCGATCAATCGCTACCGCACCGCGACCGAGCATCTCGTGCGCTTCTTGGCGACGCGTCCGGTTCGGCACGCCGGCCTGTTCCAAAGCGTCCACGCCGAGGAGTTCGTCCGCCACCTGCGCTCGATTCGCGTGTCGCCGAACGGACACCCGAACACGGCCAAGAGGCCGCTCTTGGACAAAGGCATCCGCTACATCCTTGAGACCTGCCACGCCCTCTTCGGCTTCGCCGCGAAGCGCCGCCACCTGTCGCCCTACGCGGAGAATCCGTTCGGCGTCCTCGAAATCGACCGCATCCCCGTGGAGACGGCCCGCACGATCGTCCTCATGGGGGCCGATCAGGAGCGCCAGTTCCTCGAAGCTTGCGATGACTGGCAGCTTCCGATCTTCGCGACGCTGCTCTTCACGGGCTTGCGTCCGGGAGAAATTTGCCACTTGCTGTTGCCCGACGATCTCGACCTCGATGCGGGTCTGCTGCGGGTGCGGAACAAAGCGCGTCTCGGATGGCAGACGAAGACGCGCAACCAGCGGCAGATCCCCCTCCTGCCCGAACTCACTTCGCTGCTGAGACGCCACTTGGCGGGGCAAGCGACCGGCCCCGTCTTTACGCGCCGAACGTGGCGAGCGCGCAAGTCACCGTTCGACGCATCGTCGACCGCGTCCATCGAGCGAGAAGTCCTGCGGCGCATCGCGGTCGCCGAAGCCTGCGCGAGCACGACGCTCAGCCGCTCCGAGCGGCAGCGGGTCGCCCGGGGCATCTGGCGCGACTTGGGGGCGATGAAAGAAGATGCGATCCGGGTTCAGTTCATGAAGCTGACGCGAAAGCTCGGCTGGCCCGAGCAGACGGCTCCGAAGGTCCTCCGCCATCAGTTCGCGACCATGCTCCAAGAAGGTCGCGTCGACCCGCTCGTAAGGAATCTACTCATGGGACATGCGACGGATGGTTCCCGCAGCCCCGGTCATGGCCTCGGCATGACGGCCGTCTACACGCACACCCGGCCCGAAACCATCCGTGAGCAACTCGCCGAAGCACTCCGAAATCGCCCTGCGCGAGAATGTTTGCAACTGCGAGGAGCTGGCTACGCGAGCAGCGGATGATGGATGCAGCTACGTGTATGGCAGTCGCACTGTTAACAGGCGGGTCGCAGGTTCGAATCCTACCCGGGGAGCTTTCGCCGACGATTCACCACTTTCGCCGACCGGCGGGTAAACAGAAAAGGCCGGGAGGGCATTCCTCCCGGTTTTCTTCGTTTTTCGCCTTTCCCCGCAGGACTTGGGCACTTTTGGCGGCGTGGACGAAAACTCTCTGTTTCGAGAGACGGCGAAGGGGTCCCGAGAGGAACACCCCTGTTTCCGCTCGCCGAGGGCGGGTCGGGGCGAAATACTCTCTGACTCTCCGGTTAACACACCCCTCCGAGTTACCGACCCGTTTCCTCTCGGAGCCTATCCGAAAAGTTCGAACGGTGGACTGGCTGGTTAACACGGTGCCTGAGGTCGCTCGCCTCATGGTTTCTTTTGCTGGCCGGGCGGAACCCAACTTCCGTCGGATCGCTTCCAGGGCGGACCTTTACCGTTTTGGCTGGCCCGGTCGAGGCCGGCGCGCGACGCCTGCGCGGCTTTTTCCAAACCTTTACGGGCCTGCGGCGGGGCTTGGGCCGCATTGCGCTCCAGCACCGTGATCGATTGGACCGACTTCGCCCGGACGCCGGCGATCGGCTCCCGGAGTTTGCCGTCGGGATCCACCGCTTCGGCCCGATCCAAGTTCTCGCCGATACCACGGATCAGCACCGCATCCATGTATCCGCTCAGCTTTTCGACCGCGCGATCGTCGGTGCCGATGGCGACGAGCACGGTGCTGGCGGCCAAAGCGTTCGCCAGCTCCACGCTCAACTCGGCCCGCTTCATCGGGACGTCCGTCTCCGCGAGCCGCAGCGCGAGTACGGTGAGCGTTTCGAGTTCGCCCCTGCCGGGTTCCGCCGCGCCGGGCTTCGAGGCGCGATTGGCTTCGATGTCCGCCGCCGCCGCCGCGACGCAATCCCGGAACGGCCGCATCGCGGCGACTACCTGCTCGGGCATGCGCTGTTCGGCTGCGAGGATGCCCGCTTCGTCGGTCCGGAGATCCCGGACGAGCCGCGCGGCGACCGGAGCGCGCTCGGCCGGGGGAAGGGCGAGGATACGACCGCCCACCCCTTGGCGGAGCAGGGTGTCGTGTACGCCGGTTAACCGCAGTGCTTCTTCCGTCGAGCCGACGGAAGCGAGTCGAATCGCTTCGGATCGCACTTCGTCGGCCATCGCCTTCAAAGCGTCGATGCGCTCGGCTTGGCCCGGCGCGTAGCTCAGCTTGGAACCCGGCCCGGCTATCCGGACGATCAACGGGTCGGGCCGGATCACCGCTGCAGGATCGGGCGAGGTGGATGGCGTCGGCGCAGCTTCGGCGTGGTCGATCCGGCCCTTGCTCACGGATCGACCGGCCGCCCAACCGATGGTCAGAAGGGTCGCGGCCGCAGTGCCGACCGTCAAGCAGCGGCGGAAGTTACCCTTCCGTCTTTTCGGGGATGCAATATGGACAGCGATCTGCGGCGCCAAATCGAGAGCATCGGAGAGGCGATCGAGTGCGGCCGTCGTCGTCGGACGGGCGACGGATCGGACGCTCGCATCGATTGCTCCGAGGCGGCCGTGGAGCGCGCGGCATGCCGGGCAGGCTATGAGGTGGGCGGACAGATCCCCCGGCAGCTCCTCCTCGGAGCGGGCCGCGAGCAACCAGGGTACGGCTTTATGGCAGAGCATGATTCGGATCGATTCCAGGGACATTCGATACGGGTGACCGATCGCCACCCGCCGAGAACGAGGTCGTGTGCGGCGGGTGCGCGGAGTTGAGCTTCGAGTCGGGTTACTTCTTCCCGCGGATTTCCCGACGCAGCGATTCGAACTCGAGCATGAGGCGGTCGAGTCGGCTTTCCAACTCATCGCCTTTGACTTTTCCGCCCTTCATCGGTGCGGGAGCCGCGGTCTTGCCGGAAGCCTGCTCTTTGAGCCATTCGACCCGGCCCGGGTGATTCGCCGCTTTGACGGCCAAGCCCGGAGGCAGATGCGCGGCGTTGAACGGCGACTTGCCTTCGTACTTTTCCTTCGCGGACTCGGAAGGTCTGCCCTTGGGCAGGGCGGGACTGCGCGTGTCGCCTCCGGCGGCGAACTTCTGGAGCGCCTTGGCGAGGTCGGACGGAAGCTTGTTCAGATCGAGCTGGACGATGTTGGGCTCTTTCGCACTTCCCTTTGCACCGTCATCATCCGCCTTGACCCCACCCGACAGCGTCAGCGCGAAGGCGGCGCTGATCGGGAAGGACCAGAACCGAGACAGGTTCGAGCTTCTCATTTTCATCTCCGGAATCTGGCGCCGAGGAAACCGATCCCGCGGCGACCGGCGCCACTCGGGCCATCGCGGAGTTGTGCGGAAGGCGATCACTTGATGAGTTTCGGATCGGGAACCGCGTCCGGTTTGGGATTCGGCGCCGCGGCCGGCTTCGCTCCGGCTGCGGCGTCCGCCTTCGGCTTCAGATCCAAGAGGGCTTCGATCTCGGTCCAAGACTTCTGGCGCGTGACCTCGTACTTCTTGCCTTTCGCTTCTTCGCCCGAATTCCAGAACTCCGTGAGTTCCTCCCCCTGCTGGCGGAGCAGGCCGGCGATCTTGGTGAGCTGACCGAGGGCTTCGGTGTCCTCCTTGGTCATCCCCTTGAGTTTGCCGACTTTGTCCAGTTGCTTTTCGACGACGACGAGCGGCTTGTAGACCGACTGCAGCAGGACTTCGACATCGGCGGTTTCGTAGGTGCCTTCCGCCCTGGCGTCGGCGAGCAAGCCGATGTTGAGGTACGTCTGATAGAGTTGGACGCCGGCGAGGAGTCCGACCGTCTCCGTCAGGACGGAGGTGGGTGTTTCGACGGGCGCCTTCGCGGGCGGAGCCTGCGCGGAGGCGAATTGCACGGTCGCAGCGAAGAAAAGCGAGAAGGCGGTGGTGACTTTGAACATGGGGAGCCTCACGAATCGGTTGTGGAAGGAATGGATCGGGATCACGGATTAGCGTTTGCCTTTTCCCGGACCCATGCCACCCCGAGCGCCGATGTTGCCGGCGGGATTGCCATTCGCGGGTCGGAACGCCCCTTGGCCCTGACCGCCGTTCCCCTGGCCTTTGCCGCCTTTCCCAGGGCCGGCGCCTTGGCCTTTGCCGCCCTGCATTCCGACGTTGCCAGCGGGGTGACCTTTGCCCTGGCCACCTATCGGCCCCTTGGGTCCCTGACCTTGGCCGGCCATCGGCCCTTTGCCGCCTTGGCCACCTTTCGGCTTGCCGCCCTGTCCGCCGATCATCCCGGCGGGGTGGCCTTGGCCTTTCCCACCCTGACCCATCCCGCCCTTGCCCGGACCCATCCCGACTCCGGGTTGGGCGGGTCCGTTGCCGGCTCCGGCACCTTGGCCCATTCCACCGGGACCCTTGCCGCCTTGGCCTTTTCCGCCTTGACCTTGGCCCATCCCGCCTTGACCCTTACCCCCCGGGCCCATTCCGCCGGGGCCTTTGCCGCCTTGTCCTTGGCCTTGTCCGACTCCGCCCTTGCCCATGTTCCCTTGACCCATTCCGCCGGGTCCTTTGCCGCCTTGGCCTTGTCCGACTCCGCCTTGACCCTTACCCCCCGGGCCCATTCCGCCGGGTCCTTTGCCGCCTTGGCCTTGGCCGACTCCGCCCATTCCATCTTGGCCTTTGCCGCCGCCATGCACCTGAGCGGCATGGAGCTTATGGATTGCGGCTGCGAGCGCGGTTCCGTGAACGCCGCTGTGCGCCAGATTCGAAACCGCCTGGCCGATTCCCTGACCGCCGGCAGCGACTCCGCCTCCTCCGTTGAGGATTCCGCCCGCGATGCCGACGGGCTGCTGCGGAATCACCTGGAGCTGGTTCTGCGGCGGAACGAGGGGCACGAGCGGCTGCAGCGGCGCGGGTTTCATCGGCAATTGAGGGTCGACGACCTGCGGCTTCATCGGCGCCGGCTTGACGATGGGCGGAACCGGCTTCGGCATCGGGATCTGCGGCTTCGGAGCCGGATCGGCGACGATGGGCAGCGGCTTTGGCACGGGTGCCAAAATGGGATTCAGGCCCGCTTGGGCTCCCTTCCGGATCGCTTGGGCCCGAGCGTCTGCGCACGCTCCGAAGGCGACGAGCGCCGAAAAGAGGCCCGCGATTATCGAAGCCGGGGTGGATCTCATCGCGTCGCTCCTAGGGGAAAAAGGCTTTCAGTTCGGTCGCCAGCCGGCGGCGGGCTTCGCA
>JAYVTJ010000336.1:0-2765 GCA_043774415.1 Fimbriiglobus sp.
GGGGGCATTCTCGATGGCCTTCACCCCCGCTTCGAAGCCGATGGAGTGATGGTAGATGATCACGTCGTCCGGGGAGCGCATCGACCGCGCGAACTCGTGCATGAGCCTCGTCGGTTCGGCGATGTGGCTGCGCGTGACGAAGAAGTCCACGTCGATGCCGCGGCCGCGGATGTGCCGGGCCATGCCGAGGGCGTCGTTGCCGACGGCGTCGCCGTCCGCGAGCGTGGGGATGACGATGCCGACTTTCATGCTCGACCTCCGAGTTTCGCAGCCTTGCTCCTCACCAGCGATTTCACCGATCCCGGTTCCGAGAGGAACCCGTGCTTGCGGAGCGCGGCGTACAACTGCCGGCCCGCAGATTTCCAGGAGAAGTCCTTGGCCCGGGCCGCGCAGCGCTCGCCCAGTCCGCGGGCTTCGGCCGGATTCCCGTAGACCCGGTGCATCGCGGCGACGATGGAATCGTCCGAGGGGTCGGCCCACTGGCCGATGTAGATGTCGTTCTTCACCGGCACGAGTTTGTAGTCGATGGCGTACCCGAGGCTCGGTTCGAAGTAGGCCGTCAGCCCCGAGTAATCCGCGGTGATGAGCGGCCGCCCGCACGCCATCGCTTCGATCATGTGCAGGCCGAAGCCCTCGCCGAAGGAGCCGTTCACATAGGCCGTCAAGGAGCGGTACCAGCCGGCGAGTTCGCCGTGGGGCAGCACGGCCCGCACGACGTCGATGCGGACATCGCCGTAGGTTTCGATCGCGGGCGAATTGGGCGAGATCTTGACGCGGAGTCGCACATCCCGCACCCGCGGGAACGCCGTGCGGAAGAGGTCGATCATGCGCTGGGCGTTTTTCCGGACGCCCCCGGCCGCGAGTGCTCCGGCCGTGCCGAAGGTGCAGATTTCGGGGAATGAGCCGTCCGCGTTGTAGACGAGCTGATCGCAGCCGAGCGGCGCGACTTCCATCGGCACCGTCACGCCGGATCGTCGGAAGCAATCGACGCTCCACCGGCTCGGCACGATCACCAGCCCGGCCCGGTTCAGAGTCCGGACGCAGGCGGGCGGCAGGGTATCAGTCTCCCACATCGTGAAGAGGGCGGTGTCCGCATCCGGCTCGAAGCGGTGCGCGAGGAACGGCGGCGAAATCGCGAGTTGCTTCTGCCCCGGCGAACGGCCTTCGATCCGCGGCAGGAACTTCGACGGCACGAGTTCGGGCCGGATCTGGGAGACGGGGTGCTGGATCAGCTTCATTCCGAAGGAAGGTAGCCCGCGCAGCACGGAGTAGACGACGTGATCCCACCCCGAAATGCCGGCCAAGTCGCCGGCGATGAAGAACCGCTCCCGTCGGGCGCGGGCCGGGGTGCCGACGCGGGCCCGGTCGATGAGGGGGCTGTCGTCGAGCGGGTACGCCACGATCTCGTCGAGCGCCCGGCGGTTCTCGCGCGGCAATTCCGCAGTCACCCAAGCTTCGATCGCGGCGGGCGTGTAGTTCGCCGGTGCACTATCGCCGAGGTTCCGCGTCCGCGTCATCCAGATCGCGGCGGGCTCGGCGGCGTCGGCCGCGAGCGCGCCGGCGCCGTCGTAAATCTTGCCGCACGCCGATTCGAGATCCGCATCCGCGTTCAGCGCCTCGGCGAAGTGGAAGAGCGCCCCTTCGCCGAGTTCGACCCCCGGCGGCAGCACGACGACGCGGTCGCAATCGGTGATCGCGAGCGACTGCGCGATCGCGGCATCGAGGCCGTCGTCCTCATCCACGAGGGCGATCTTCACGCGCGGGTCGTCGCCCAGAATCACCGCGAGATGCGGCTGCATCCACGGCGGCGCGCTGCAGGCCAGCAGCAGTTCCCAGTGCGGGTAGAGCTGCCTGCGAACCGAGTGCGCGGCGAGGCGCACCCCGTCGAATTTCTTCGGATCGACGAACAGGAGTACGGCCAGCGGCGGCGGGGCCGTCATGGCATCGCAGGCCGCGCGGATGGTCCGCGCCTCCTGGGGCGGCAGAGCGTGCCGGCGCCACCACGATGCATCGACTTCGTTGGCCCGGTAAGCCCCGACCCGCATCGTCCGGCTGTCGGCCAAGCCCTTGAGGACCTTGGAGCGGAACCCGCGGAAGTTGCCGCGCAGCAGCATCCCGGCCCCGCGGCGCAGCACCGGCTTCAAGCACCGGTACGCCTTGATGAGCCGGAGCTTCTCCTGGAATGCCGCGAGGGCCACCATCGAATCGCCGATCCGCGCGAGGGCGAAGCGCTCGAGATCGAAGCTCCCCTCGGCGTGGAAGAGCGATAGCGAAACGCGGTCGGTGGCCCGCGGCAGGTGGAGCAGGAAGCGCTCGTCGAGCGTGCGGTTCCACCCCATCACGTCCTTCGAGATCGACTGGCCCTGTGTCCCCGAATCGTCGAAGGTGAGTTCGGCCCGCTTGCGGATGGTGAAGTGATCGTGCGAGCGGATGCGCAGCTTGAGCTGGTACCATCCCGGCGCCAGCGGCTGCTCCGACGTGAACCCGACGCGGTTGCCGGCCGCGTGCCAGCCGCGGGCCGTGGGTGTGAGACCTTCGGACGGGGCGAATTGTTCGAGTGTCAGCGTGCGGGCGGACTGCGTGGCGGGCACGGCGCTCTCCTCGGCCGGTGTCGGACATCCTGTCGTCGCATAGCGTGAACCTTCCCGAATGCGGAATCAACCCCAATCGGCGAAACGCTTCAAGCATTGACGCGAGATATGAACGAACTGTGCGAAGGGGTCACCCCCTCTCCGCTTCGCAGAGGGGGCCGGGGGGTGAGGTCT
>JAYVTJ010000337.1:0-5709 GCA_043774415.1 Fimbriiglobus sp.
GAGGACTTCCGGCGAATGGTGCACGGCGTGAAGCGCCAGCCTGCGCGGGTGTGAAAGAGCCGGTGCAGCGCGTACATCAGCACGTCTTGCACGAGCAGCATCGCGAGGCACTGCACCCAGAGGGGGAGTTGCCGCGCGGTGAAGTCGGTGGGCAGGTCGCTGCCGTAGAGGATCATCGCCCCGACGACGAGGAACGCCACGCGGCCGAACTGCATGATGATCGGCAGCAGGAGCCAGTAGACGAGGTCGGTGAGCGCCGCCCGGCGGTCGGTCCACCAGCTCCGCCCCGGATTGCACGGGGTGAACCGCGTGAGCACGAGGAAGAGTAGGCCCAGCCCCGCAATCCACGCGAGTGCCGTGAGCCAGATTTCGCCAATGGCTTCGATCCAGTTCATGCGCGTGCCCCGAAGATCGCCGATTCCGGACTCGGCCATAGCATGGGCCCGGAGGATGGGCCAGCCGAATCGCGGTTGCGGACACGCGCCGAACGGGAGCACGAAACATGTCCGCCGATGCCGACCCGGCCACCGCCGCACTCCCGGATGATCCCGCGACCGCGTTCCACCCGCCTGCGGATCCGGAAAGCGAGCCGATGCCCGATTCTCTGGGCCGCTACACGCTCGTGGGCATTCTCGGCCGAGGGGCCATGGGAACCGTCTATCGCGGTCGCGACCCGCAACTCAATCGGGATGTGGCCGTGAAGCTCCTCCGGCAGCGGGTCGCCCATTTGCCGAACGCGGCGAAGCGCTTCCTCGACGAAGCCCGCATCACGGCGCAGCTCCAGCATCCGACGATCCCGTCCGTCCATGAACTCGGCGCGGCACCCGACGGTCGCCCGTGGATGGCGATGAAGCTCATCAAGGGGGAGACGCTGGAGAAGCTGCTCAAATCGGATACGCCCGGCTTCCACCGGCTCGCGTTGTTCGAGAGCATCTGCCACGGGCTGAGCTATGCGCACAGCAAAGGGGTGATCCACCGGGATCTGAAGCCGCAGAATGTGATGGTCGGAGCCTTCGGCGAAGTGCAAGTGATGGATTGGGGGCTGGCCAAATCGCTGGATCTCCGCGCCTTCGTCGGCCGCGACGAGACTTCGGATGAGACGGTGGTCGGAACGGTGATCGAATCGGATCGGGACAGCGACGGCGTGCTGACACGGGCGGGGACGGCGATGGGATCGCCGGCGTATATGCCCCCGGAGCAGGGCGATCGGCGCGGTGAACCGAATCGACCGCCGCAGCGACGTGTTCGGCCTCGGTGCGATCCTCTGCCATTTGTTGACGGGGAAGCCGCCCTTCCTCGGGGTCGATTCCGAATCGGCCCGACAGCTCGCGGCGCAAGGCAAGGTGCAATCCGCGTTCGCGCGCCTCGACGAATCCGGCTCGGATCCGGAACTGGTGGCGCTCTGCAAGCGCTGCCTCGACCCGGAACCCGACCGGCGCCCCGCCGAAGCGAAAGATGTCGCCGCAGCCGTCGTCGCCCTCCGGGCGGCCGCCGACGAGCGGGCGCGGGAGGCGGAGATCGCCCGCGTCAGAACCGGCGTGGAGGTCGTCGAACAAGGGAAGCGGCGGCGCCTGCTGACGGTCGCCGCGGCGGTCATCGTCGCCAGCCTCGTGGCGGGAGCCTTCGCATGGAGCGAAACCCGGAACGCGCGCCTCCGCGAAGACGCCCAGAAGAAAGCGTCGGTGCGGCAGGCGGGCTGGATGCATTACAACGAGGGCGTCGCCAAGTACGTATTCGTCGAGCACCAGAGCGGCTCCCGCGGCGATGCGCGCCGCCGCGCGGCGATGATCGAGTCGCTGAACGAAGCGATCGCGGCGCTCGAAGCCTCCGCGCGCGAATTGCCCGAGAACCCCGGCTCCGAATATTTCGTCGGCGAATGCCTCATCGAATTGGGCCTGCTGACGCTTCTCGAGCCCGATCCGCCGGCGCCCGAACCGCGCTCGGCCGAACGGACGCTCGCGATTTGCGACCGCGCGGAAAGCGTGCTGATGCCCTTCCAAGCGGCCGGCAAGGTCGCGGCCATACCGGGCCTGTCGGACAAGGGGTTGAAGTCGCCGATGGAGATCGTGAACGCAATCGGCGCCGTGAGGATGCTGCGCGTGTACGCATTTATGCGGTTGCAGCGGAGCAGCGAATCGCTCTTCGAACTCGACCGAGTCGCTCCGGAATGGATCGCGACGACCCCCGAACTCTCGCTCGGCGGCAACGAGCCGGTTCCGACCCTTCGAGCGCTCGAACTCGCGGTGCGAGTCATGACGGGAACGCCGAACATCGGAACTGAGGAGGATTTCAAACTCATCCGCCTCATCCTGCTCCGCAACGCGGAGCAGGAGCAGAGTAACTTGCCGTGGTCGCGCGGATCGAAGGCCGATCCGGCGAAGGCGGTGTAGCTAGCCGGGTTTCTCGCCGAGGCGCGAGGCGTCGCGGGGCCGGCGGTCTACAACTCCGCCTGCACCATCGCGCTGGCCGCGTCGGAACCCGAGATCGACTCCGCCGAGCGCGAAAAGCGGGCGGCGCACGCGGTGGCGCTGCTCGACCGGCTCGAGCGCGGCGGCTACTTCGATCATCCGATCAACTGGAAGCTCCGACGCACGGAACTCGCGAAGGATGGGGACTTCGCGGCCATCCGGAACCGCCCCGGTTTCCAGAATCTCCTGTGCGCCATCGAGCGCAAAGCGAAGCCGGTTCCGTAGCGTTCGACGCCGGGTGGCTGCGCGCCGATGTCCGACCGGATCCTACTCGCCCTTCGAATGCGCCCTAAGATGGTGCCGTCGTCTCCCCGCGGCGAGGCCCGGCGCATGCCCCCCTGGAACGGTTTGATCGAACGCCTGCGCCCGAAGGCGTACGGCCGCCGCCAGCCGCTCATCCTGATGAACGGCCTGGCCGAGCAGCACGAATCGTGGTTCCGCAACCGCCGCTTCTGGGCCCGCTACTTCGACGTCTACGCCCCCCAAATCATCGTGTACGACGGCGACGCTTTGCACGAACGCATCGCGGCCAAACAGCCGGTGTCGGTCGATTATCTCGTCGAGCAGTTCCGCACGTTCATGACGCAGTTCGTGCAGAACGGGCCCTACCACCTCGTCGCCAGCAGCCTCGGCGGCAAAGTCGCCGTGGAACTCGCGGCGAAGTATCCGGCCCTCGTGAACCGCATCGTCCTGCTCTGCCCGTCGGGGATGGGCGACCAAGAACAATTGCCGATCATCGAGGGCGTTGTGCGCGGCGACATGCACGGCATGGTGAAGAGCGTGTTCCATCAGCCGCGATTCGTGGACCGCGACATCGTGAAGTATTACCGGGCGAAGATCGCCAATCGCAAGTGGAAAACCGGCCTGCTCCGGACCGTCCGCGGCACGCTGGATCACACCGTCCGCGAGAAATTGAAGGACGTGAAGTGCCCCACGCTCTTCGTGACGGGCGAGTACGACAAGGTCTGCGACCCCAAGGTCGCGGCGGAGGCGGCACGGGAATTGCCCAACGGCCACTTCATCGAACTCCCAAAATGCGGCCACGCCCCGCAGATCGAAAAGCACTGGCTGGTCAATAGACTGGTGTTGCACTTTCTGACCTCGCCGAAACCGACGGCGAATCCGAAGTGGAGCCAATTGCTCCTCGCCAAACCGAGCCGAGTCGCCAAATGACCCCCAAACCCGCCGCCGGACGCAAAGCCGCCCTCAGTTCCGTCTCCCCGGACTGGTGGCTGATGACGAAGAAGTTCCTCCGGCACGGGACGAGCATCGCGTCGTTTTCGCCGAGCCAGCGCTTCCTCTCGCGCAAGATCATTTCGGGCATCGACTACGACAAGGCCAAGTGCATCGTCGAACTCGGCGCCGGCACCGGCCCCGTGACGGCTCAATTGCTGGCCCGCGTCAAGCCGCACACGAAGGTCATCGTCGTCGAACTCGACCCGGACTTTTGCATCCGCCTGCGGCAGAAGTTCCCCAACGCCGACATCGTCGAAGGGGACGCCGCCAAGCTCGAACAACTCCTCGCGGCCCGCGGCATCCCCGCCGTGGACCATGTGATCTCGGGCTTGCCGCTGCCGTCGTTCCCGGCGCCGATCCGCGATGCGATTCTGGCGAGTTCCGCGAAGGTGCTGACGTCCGACGGCACGTTTCGCCAGCTCACGAACATGCCGTACATCTACTGGAAGCTCTACAAGCGGTACTTCGACGAAGTGAAGTTCAAGTTCGTGCCGCTGAACATGCCGCCCGCCGGGGTCTACTTCTGCCGGGGCTACAGCAAGCCGCAGGTTTGATTCTCGCTGCGCCCTTCCCATTTCGGCTGCGCTTCCTAAAATCGGTGTTTCCCGATTCGGCGACCGCACGACTCCGCAGAGGTTTTTGAGATGGCAGATCGCATGTCCACCGCGACCCGCATGGATCGCGCCCGGGCCAACGGCAAAGTCACCCGCAAGGAGAACGGCCACTTCAAGCACAAGGAGCGCGCCAGCCGCAACATCCGGATGGCCGAACTCGTGAAGACGGGCACGTACCCGTACACGCCGTCGATCGCGAGCTGGGTCAGCGCCCAAATCGGTAAGCCCTTCACGCAGATCACCGAAGCCGAAGCGCAAGCGCTCGGGACGAAGTCGTAGAGAATCACCTATTCTGTTAGCCCGACGCACAAGCGAGGGCGACGAACCGGTGCCGCGTTGAGAATCGAAATTCTGTTCCCCGCATCCTCGCCCTCGCTTGCGCGGCACAACGCGCTTCAACTCGCCGTAGGCTCGGGCGCCGGAGCATGGCTCCGGCAGTAGGCGAAGAAGCGCGGAAACAGTGGCACGCGTCCCCAGAGCCGATGCCAGCCCCGCGCCTGTTTCACCGCCGGCCGACTGCAGAAGCTGCACCTCACGAAAATCCCGTCCTTGCTCTGGATCGCATCACTGCCGAAATCCGCTTCGTGCGCAGCCAATTCTTCCCGGTGATAGCCCCGGCGCGACAGCTCGTTCTCGAATAAATCGAGCGCCGCCGGTTCCATCTGATCCCGATAGAGGGTCACGCGGTCGAGCAGGTCTTCGTCCTCGGCCTTGTGCATGAACTCGGCGACCTTCTTCAAATTCAGTTCCATGCGAGACTTCCCGTGTCGTGGGGTGTTTTTCAGAAGTCGGCGCCGCTTCGTGGAACGCGCCCGGCCGGCTCCGCGTCGATATCCTAACGGGACACTCCGGATTCCGAAAAGGCTTCGCATCGCGCGGAATTTTGACTTACAATACAGTTCGGTCGCAATGCCGGTGTCCACTTAACTTTGAGTTCACCCCCGCGTCGCCCCCTCCGGGTTCCGCTTCACCTGATTTCTGCTCTCCGCAGGAGGGTGCCGAATGCTTCGCCTGTTCCCCGCGTTCTTGGTGGCCGGCCTCGCCGTCGCACCGACTTTCGCCGCCGACCCTCCGACGAAGGACGGCCCGGCGCCGACCATGAACTCCACCCAGGCGATCAACCACTATATCGCCGAGGGGTACGAGAAGGCGGGCATCAAGAAGCCCGCCGAGAAGGCGACCGACCTCGAATTCCACCGCCGGGTCTTCCTCGATCTCGTCGGGCGCATCCCGACGGCTCCGGAAGTCCTCGCGTTCGAAGCCGACAAGGCCACCGACAAGCGCGCCAAGCTCGTCCGCCGGTTGCTGCACGGTCTGAAAAACGACAAGGGCGATGAGGTCGTCTTCCGGCCGGTCGTCGCCGGCAAATTGATGCCCGCCGAAAGCGGCGC
>JAYVTJ010000338.1:0-2509 GCA_043774415.1 Fimbriiglobus sp.
CATCCAACGGCAAGCACCTCCGCCTCGTCGGGCTCGAGCGGCACATCGCGCTCTCGGCCCACCCGCTCGCCGCCCGCCGCTGCCCCAAACAGGTTGCCGCCGACGCGCTGTGATCGAAACACTGCACGGATCGTTTCTGGCGGTGGAACCGGCGTCTCGCCGGTTCGAGCTTCAAAAACCGGCAGGACGCCGGTTCCACCGTCCAATCCCTGAATCGGTTGCCGCACCCGACCGACAATGCCCCACCGCGAGAATCGGCAGAACCGTTCAAGTCCGCCGCGCCATCGGTCGATAGTACCGAGGAGCCTGCAATCCGGCTCGGCGGGGCCATCGACGATGAGCGACACGAAATCGTTACTGAACCGGATCTCGGCGTTCCGCGAGCGGCTCGAACAAACGCCGGCCCTCGGCGACGCCAATCCGAACATCCTCAGCATCGCTGGACGCGCCGGGGCGCCGGCGGCTTGGATCTCGCAGACCCTCCGGCAAATCGCCGCCGCGCCGACTGCGGAAAGCTCCCTGCCCCATTCGCTGACGACGCGCGCTCGCCGCCTGTTCGAGCTGGCCCGCGATCTGGTCTCGGAGCAGCGCGCGATCACCGACGATGTGTTCTACCGCAAGCTGGCCTCGCAATCGGCCGATGATCCGCTCGTCCGGTTCCACGCCACTTCGGTGTCGGCCACGGAAGCTGCGCTGCGACTCACGCAGGCGATGCCCGACTCGGCCGAATATCAGTCCCGGCTATGCGTCGGCCTCGAAACGGTTTTCGATTCGATCCGCACCCGGCTGAAGGTCGGACTGCACGCCCTCGACAAGCGCCGCGCCGAATGGGGCCGGGTCGAACGGCTCGCCCGCTACCTCGGCGATGTCCAATCGCGGCGCCTGATCTCGTTCGGCGCCTTCACCGATCTCGCGGAAGAGATCCTCGTCGAAGCCCGGCAGGGGCTTCCGCTCCGGTTCCCCAGCCTGCCGCACGACACGGTACCCCGGCAGATCGCGGCGCATTCCCTCGCCGTCGCGGCCATCGTCGCCCGCATGGTGCCGCACGATTACGAATGGGCTTCGCAGCCGGTGCTGCCCGTCGCCCTCGCCCTCATCATGGACATCGGGATGATCGGCATCCCCGCGGCCATTTTGAACAAGGCCGAACCGCTGACGGTCGAAGAGCGCCGGCGGATCGAAGCCCACCCGCGCACGGGCGCGGCGCTGCTCCGGGACGCGATCCCCGACTTCGGCCAACTGGCCGACGTGGTGGCGGCGCACCACGAGCGCCTCGACGGCACCGGCTATCCGAACGGCCTCGATACCGACGGCATTCCGGCGCTCGCCAAGATGCTCGCCGCCGCCGATCACTATGCGGGCATGGCGGCCGATCGCCCGCACCGCCCGGGGCACGACCTGCGCGCGGCCCTCACCGAAACGCTCTTGGCCGCGGAGGAAGGGAAGCTCGACCGCGACTTCGCCGAGTACCTGCTGCACCTCTCCTTCTACCCCGTCGGTACGGTGGTCGAATTGACGGATGGCCGCAGCGCCATCGTCGTCGGCACGCATCCGAGTCGGGTGAACCTGCGGGCGGCGACGCGGCCCTGCGTCGCGGTGCTGAGCGGTGCGGACGGCGCTCTGCTGCCGAAGCCGGAATTCGTCGATCTGGCCGCCGCCGAGTTCGGCGGCATCCATCGCTCGCTTTCGAGTGCGGAGCGCACCGAGAAACTGGCGCTCGTTCACCCGGACTTGTGCTGAGCGCAAAGATCGGCCCGTCCGGAGCGAATCACTTGGGAAGTGGCCCCCTGCCCGACCGAGTCTCCGTCATGCCCGGCTACTTCTCGGCCACGCGCCATCCGTGGGCGAGCCTGCTCTTCCTGCTGCCGCTGCTGATCGCCTACGAAGTCGGCGTGCTCACTCTCGGCGGCAGTCAGCCGGATGCCCTGCGCAACGGAGCCGATGTCTGGCTGCGCCAGCGCCTCGCCGACTACGGGATGGTGATGGTCTGGGCCGCACCGGCCATCGTGCTGTTCGGACTCTTCGCGCTGAGCTGGTGGAACTGGTCGGGCCGGCCGCGCGAGCCGATCACGACCGTCTTCGGCATGACCATCGAAAGCGTCCTGTTCGCGACCGCGCTCTGGGCATTCAGCCGGAATTTCCAAGCGATCCTCGGCCAAGCGGGCCTGCCGCTGAACAGCGTGCAGTTCCACCGCGTCGCCGAGGGGCAGGTCGTCAACTTCATCGGCGCGGGAATTTACGAGGAGTTCCTCTTCCGCCTCGGATTGTTCAGCCTCCTCTACTACGTCCTGCGCTTGCTGCTGCTTCCCAAGATCGGCGCCGTCGTCTTGGCCGCACTCGCTTCGGCGCTCTGCTTCTCGGCGGCGCACCACCTCGGTACGGGCGGCGAACCGATGGAGGCGACGAAGTTCCTCTTCCGGACGGCGGCGGGGTTAATCTTTACGGGGATCTACCTCACGCGTGGTCTCGGCATCGCGGCCGGGGCGCATGCGGGGTACAACATTTTGGT
>JAYVTJ010000339.1:0-14846 GCA_043774415.1 Fimbriiglobus sp.
CAAGCCCGGTGGCTCGTACTCGCGACTCTCACCCCTTTGCAGAAGTCGACGCTTCGACGATGGCGATCTCCGCGTCCGAGAGGCCATACAGTCCGTAGACGATGGCATCGATGCGGGCATCGGTGGCTTCGATCTGCGCCTGGAGGGAGGTCGCTTCGTGGGGGGTTTTGGCGGCGGTACTCGCGGTCGCCGACCTTCACGAGCACCCGGCCGTGCTTCTCCGGGCCGTCGGCGAGGTACCACTTCAAATACCACTTCAGCAGGAAGTCGTAGGCGACGAGCAGGAACGATCCGGAGCCGCAGGCGGGATCGAGGATGCGCAGTTTGCTCGCCGCTTCCGCGGTCGCGCCGTCGAGCAGTTTGCCGACGGTCTGCTGCACGATGTATTCGACGATGTACGTCGGCGTGTAGTAGACGCCGCCGGCCTTCTTCACCTCGGGCTTCTCTTCGACCTTCGCGACGTGGCCGGCGGTGAGCCGGATGACCTTGCCGAGGAACTGCTCGTAGACCTGCCCGAGGATATCTGCGGGCATCACGTTGAAGACGTACGGGCTCTCGGGGTAGTAGAGTCGCTTGAAGATCTGCTTCAGCGGCTTATCGTCGAGGACGAGCGTGTGCGTGAGTTTGTCCGGCTGGCCGCGATCCTTCTCGCTGTTGAAGTGGAATAGCCCGGAGTTGTAGCGGTCGTCGGCGAGGGCGAAGAGCTGCTGCAAGCGGCGGTAGACGCCCGCACCCTCCGTCAGTTCTTTGAGGCGGCCGTACGGTTCCATGCCCCGGTCTTCGCACATGCGCAGGAAGATGATCCGGTCGATGGTCACCTGCACGGCGTAGTTCAATTCGGCCTGCGTCAGCTCGGCGTTCCGCTTCGCGAAGTTCAGCGCCAGCAGTTCGCGCCAGCCTTCGATCTCGATGAGGAATTTGGCATCGACCGTGGCAGTTCCGCGCCGGCCCTTGGTGCCGACTGCGTACTTGTCGAACGCGCCTTTCAAGATGGCCTGCTTCGAGAAGTGCCCGACGAGCCAGTCCCACTTTTCGGCGTAATCCTTCGCGTAGATGAACTCGATGCGGCCGGTGGCGGCTTTGTCGTCCTGGTCGGGCTTTTGCGAGCAGTCGTAGACGGCGAGTTCGCCGAAGTTCGTGAGGATCGACACGGGGAGCTTCGCCGACCACCCGTAGCGCCGGAGCTGGTAGGCCGAGTCGGGATCGCGGGCGATCTGCACCGCCGGCTTCTTGGCTTCGATGAAGAACTTCCGCACTTCGCCGATGCGGAAGGAGTAGTCCGGAGCTTTCGACTGCCCGTCGATGATGAGGGAGTCTTCGTGGATGACATCGCGGTAGGCGAGAGCGTAGCCTTCGCGATTGGCCATGTCCCAGCCGAGGCACTCGAAGAATGGGTTGAGGAACTCCTGACGGAGTTGATCCTCCTTGTAATTCGCGCTGCGATACGACGGCTCATTGTCGAGGAAGCGGCGGACCAGTTCTTCGACGAGCGCGGGAGCGGGCATGGGGCAGCCGTACCGGAGAGGATGTTGGAAGGAATGTTAAAGCATCGCGGGTAGGCGCGTCAAACTCCGTTTTGCAAATCGCTGCTCGCCTCCGGTGTGTCCGCGTCCGTCCAGATCGTCCGCGTCCGTCCAGCGGGGGGTGGGGGAAAGTGCCGGACAGACTTCACCCCGCGAAAATGTCACGCCGGCGGAGCGGCGGACGGGGGTACCTCCGGAGTCGGGCACCGAGTAAAGTTTATGCTGCCCTTGGCCCATTTCCCCGGGAGGCACGGATGCCGACTTTCGCCGTCGGAGATGCGCCGCGCCGCGGCGACCGCATCCCTGGGTACGGTCTTCACCACCTGCGGATTCGTCGCCGTCGATAACGACCGGCGACGGCTCCGCGACAACTTGGCCGCCACAAGGCGGGCCCGCGCCGACGCCGAGAAAAAAGTGCCGGCGCCGTAGGCCAAGGCCGCCGGTGGCCGCCGAACGGTTCGCCGCCTGACGCAGTGCCAAATCCGGAGGCACCCCCTAGAATCGACGGGGGGGGGTATCGACTGGAACCATCATCGCACGGGCCTTATCGCATCGCGGTCGTGGGCTTCGGCATGGCCGGGGCCACTTCCGCGTATCTGCTGGCGAAAGCGGGGCACGCCGTCACCCTCTTCGAACGGGCACCGGTCGTAACCGCGGTCGGCGCCGGCATCCTCCTGCAAATGTCGGGGCAGGCGATCCTCCGGCATCTCGGCGTGCTCGACCGCATCCTTGCCCATGCCGCCCCCATCGAGGAATTGCACGCTATTCACGTCGGCGGCCGCGACCTCGTGCGCAATCGGTACGGTCTCTATGCGGAGGGCTGCCGGGCCTATGGCCTCCATCGCGGAGTGCTCTTCGAAACGCTGAAGGACCTCGTCGAAACGGTCCCCGTGACGGTGAGGCTCGGCGTCGAAATCGATTCTCGCTCAATCAATCGCGATGGAACCGTCGATCTCACCGACACGGCCGGGAATCGTCACGGCCCGTTCGACTTCACCGTCTGCGGCGACGGCGCCCGCTCCCGATTGCGGAGCGCACTCGGCAATCGACAGTGCTCGTGGAAGTACACCCACGGCACCCTCTGGGCCATCACCCCCGGCACGGCCGTGCGCGGCAAACTGTTCCAAGTGGTGCGCGGCACCCGCTACCTCTGCGGCCTCGTGCCGATGGGCGACGACCTGACAACGCTCTACTGGGGCATTCCGAAGCGGGAGTACGCCGCCGTGCGGGCGCGCGGCATCGGGGCACTGAAGGACGAGATCGAGCGATTCAGTCCGGCGGCGCGGGCCTGCACCGAGCACCTCTTCGACTTCGATCCACTGCTCTTCACGACCTACCAGCACAACTGGATGGGTCGGCGCTCCGACCGCCACTCGATCTTCCTCGGTGACGCTGCGCACGCCATGAGCCCGCACCTCGGGCAGGGCGTGAATCTCGCGCTCGTCGATGCGTGGATTCTGGCGCAGTGCCTCGCCGAAGCACCGACCCCGCCCGCCGCCTTCCGGCTCTTCGACCGGCGCCAGCGGGCCTATCAGCGCTACTATTCGGCCGTGACTTTCTTCCTCTCGCCGTTTTTCCAGTCCGACTGGCCGATCCTCGGTTGGGGCCGCGACCGCGTGCTGCCGCTGCTGCCGAAGATCCCCTTCGTCCGTCGGCAGATGCTGATGACCGTGGCGGGGTTGAAGGGCGGTTTCCTCAAAGGCGAACGGAGCTTCTGAATCATGGACGCGAACGCGCTGCTGCCGGAAATCCTGAAGCGCTCCGACTTCATCTTCATGGGGTGGAACGTCCTGATGCTCGCCGGTCTCGGCGTGATCCTGCTCACGGCGCTCTGCCCTTCCCTGCGACTGTCCACGCGCGGCGGACGAGCCGTCATCGCGGGGTTCGCTTTCTTCGCAGTCACGCACTTGCTCGGGATGATGCACGTCGTGAAGCAGTGGGAGAGTCTGAGCGATGCCCTCCGGCACAAGCTCGCCGCCGACCCGGCGCTCGCCGAGAAACTCGACTTCGCGATCTTGGCCCCGCACCTGTCGTGGATCGTCCCGTTCCACCTCGGCTTCGACGTTTTCGTGATCCTCGCCGTCTGGTGGCTCGGCAGCGTCATCGGCGGGAGTTCCGCGGAGGGTCCGAGCGCGGCTTCTGTTCAGGACTGACATCGTCGTGAAAGGGGGAGCATGGCGGGAGTCATCGGCAGGAGCAAGGTGGGCTTCTACGAACCTTGCGAGCGCAAAGGGTAAGATTGATTCGTCGATTCGGCCGGCCGATTCGTTCGTGGAGGTGGCCCTTTCTCGCCCGGCGGTTCCCGTCTCGGCTAGAATGGTTACGTTAGACCCGCCCGACGCGTTTCCGCCGGTTCGAGATCCTCTCCCATGATCGGCAAGAAGTGGTGGCTGGTGCCGGCCTTCGCGGTCGCGGCGAGTCTCGGCGGGTGCAAGCCGAGCGAGGAGATCCGCAGCTACACGGTGGAAGAAGCACCGGCGCCCGTCGCGAAGGTCGATTCCGACGACGCCAAGATGCGCATGCTCGCCGGAGTGATCCCGCTCTCGGAGAAGGCGAGCTACTTCGTCCGCTTCCTCGGCCCCATCGACGCGGTCTCCCCGCGCGAAGCCGAGTTCGACGCCTTCTTCAATTCGATCCGCATGACCGAGGATCCGAAGCGCCCGCTGACGTGGACCGTGCCGCCGGGGTGGAAGGTCGGCAAGCCGCGCGACAAACGCCTCGTGACGCTCAACCCGGACGGCGCAAAGGGGATCGAGATGTACATCTCGGACGCCTTCGGCGGCTCGCTGCTCGAGAATGCGAACCGCTGGCGGACGAGCTTCCTGGGGCTCAACGCGGTGAACGCCGCCGAACTCGAACCGCTCGCCCGGCCGGTGCTGCTCGGCGACAAGAAAGCCTACCGCCTCGACCTGCGCGGCCCCGGCGGCAGCGGTGCCATGCCCGGCGCCGGCTCCGGCACGAACTGAATCCGACTCGCCCCCCGCGGGGTGTGGAGCCAGACCCGATGAATCCGAACCTCTCCGATACCCCGCCCCGCCGCGCGGCCCGCCCCGGCCCGAATCCGCTGTCAAAAGCGCTGAAGGCACTGGCGTCGCTGCGCCTCACGGTGATCCTCTTCGCGCTGGCCATCGTGCTGATCTTCTTCGCCACGCTGGCGCAGAAGAACACCGGCATCTGGACCGTGGTGGACGACTACATCTACAAGCCGGGGCTGGAACCCCGCTCCCTGTGGGTCGCCATCGACCTCAATCTCCTCGTGCAGGTCGGCCAGGTATTCCTGAACCTCCCGAGCCACTGGAAGCTCGACGGCTGGTTTCCCTTCCCCACCGGCAAGCTCCTCGGCTTCGCCATGTTCCTCAACCTGCTCGCGGCCCACGCCATCCGATTCAAGCTCACCTGGAAGCGCTCGGGCATCTTCATCATCCACGCGGGCGTCGTCACGCTGCTCGTCGGAGAGTTCATCACCCGCGAACGCCAGCTCGAACAGCGCATGGTGATCGACGAAGGCGGAACGTCGAATTACGGCTTCGATACGAAGACGAGCGAGCTGGCCTTCTCGACCCCCGGCGAGGGTCGCTCGCAGAAGGTCACCGTCATCCCCGGTTCGATCTTGCAGGAAGCGGCGAAATCGAAGAAGCGCATCGCGCACCCGGATGCGCCGGTCGATGTCGAAGTGCTCGCTTACATGCCGAACTCGAAGACGACGAAGGCCCCGTACGCCGCCGACCCGGCCGTGATCGCGCAGGAGAAGATCCAGAGCTACGCCTTGCAGGGTTCGGTCGAGTCGGTCCCGGAGGTTTCGGGGACCGATCCGAATCAGGTCGTCGATACCCCCGGCGCCATCGCCAAGCTTTACAAGAAGGGGAGCGATGAACTCGTCGGCACCTTCGTCTTCGCGGTGCAGTACGTGAAGCCGCAGCCGGTGGAACTCGATGGGAAGAAGGTCGACCTCGAACTCCGCTGGACGCGGCACTACAAGCCCTTCCTCCTGAAGCTCGAGAAGTTCACGCACGAGAAGTACCCCGGCACGAACATCCCGAAGGCCTACATCAGCCGGGTGCGCATCCTCGACGCCGAGCGCGGCGTCGATCGCGAAGTGGACATCTCGATGAACGAACCGCTGCGCTACCGCGGCGAAGCCTACTTCCAAGCTGGGTTCGACGAAGGGACCGAGAAGACGACGATCCTGCAAGTCGTCCGCAATCCGGGCTGGACGCTGCCGTATATCTCCTGCTTCCTCGTGACGCTCGGTATGCTCGTCCACTTCGGCATCTTCCTCGTGCAGTACCTGACGCGCCTCAAACCGACGGGACGCGTGAAGTCCGTCGATCCGGACGCCGAGGCGGCGCCGCTCCAGCACTGGGCCATCCGCTATGCGCCGCTCTTCGCGGTGGCGGTCGCGCTGCTGTACATCGGCAGCAACCTCTTCGGCCGGACGACCGACGGCAACCTCGACCTCACCGCGGTGGGCCGGGTGCCGGTGCTCGAAGGGGGCCGGTACAAGCCGCTCGACACCGTGGCCCGCACGAGCATGCGCCAGGTGAGCCGGCGCGAGTCGTACGTGAACGTGAACGGCAAAGAGCGGCCCGCGATCAAGTGGTACCTCGAAGCGACGAGCGGTTCGCAGAACGATCCCGGTCCGACGATCGCGCAGAAAGTCTTCAAGATCGACAACCCCGAAGTGCTGGCGCTGCTCGGCCTCGAACGGCGCGACGGGCTGCGCTACTCCGTCGAGGAGTTCGCGAAGAAGGCCCCCCAGCTCCGCGAGGCGGCGGCGCAGGCCGCGGCCGTGCCCGACAAGGATCGCACGCCGTTCCAGGCGAAGATCCTCGAACTCGACCGCAACGTGAAGCTCCTCCTCGGCATCATGGCCGGGGGCTTCCCGAACCTGCTCCCCGGAGACGGCGACGACTGGCGCAGCTATGCCGAAGGCCGGCAGCGCATGCAGGAGGCCGGCGAAGACTCGGTGATGGCCCTCATCCGCGAAGTCCCCGCGTTGGCCCAGGCCAAGTCGCCCGAGGAGCTCGACCGACTGATCGCGGGTCTACCGGAAGACGTGCAGATCCGGTTGTTCAAGAAGCGCGACGAAGCTCTGAACGCCGACCCGGCGGCCCGCAAGTGGCGCGACGTCGTCGACGCCTACAAAGCCGGCGACCAAGAGAAGCTCGACAAGGCGGTCGCGGAGTTCAAAGCGGAGTCGGACGGAAAGCTCACGCCGGGCCAACGCTTCCGGGTGAAGTACGAAGCGTTCCTGAACTCGTTCGCCCCGTATTACCACAACACGATCCTCTACGGCTTCGCCCTCGTGCTCTGCCTCGTCGGATGGGGAGTGTCGATCAGCAGTCCGGCGTCCGCCGAGGCGATCCGCAAGTCGGTCTTCTGGCTCCTCGTGGTGAACTTCCTCGTCCACACATTCGCGCTGCTCTCGCGGATGTACCTCATGGATCGCCCGCTCGTCTTCGTGACGAACCTCTATTCGTCCGCCGTGTTCATCGGCTGGGCCGCGGCCGGGGTGAGCCTGATCCTCGAGCGCATCTATCCGATCAGCCTCGGCAACCTCGTCGCGTCGGCGCTCGGCTTCGCCACCTGCATCATGGCGCACATCCTCGCCGAGAGCGGCGACACCCTCGAAATGATGCGGGCCGTCCTCGACACCGACCCCTGGCTCGCATCGCACGTGACTACCGTGACCATCGGATACAGCGCGACGTTCATCGCCGGGCTGATCGGGCTGATCTACCTCGTGCTCGCCCTCTTCACGCGGAAGCTTCAGGAGGAGATCGTCGTCGGGGCCGACGACCGGGCGCAGCCGATCGGCCGGCTGATCGGCCAAGCGCTCTACGGGATCATCTGCGCGGCTATGCTCTTCAGCTTTGTCGGCACCGTCCTCGGAGGCATCTGGGCCGACCAGTCGTGGGGCCGCTTCTGGGGCTGGGATCCGAAGGAGAACGGCGCCGTGTTGATCGTCCTCTGGAACGCGCTCATTCTCCACGCCCGCTGGGCCGGCCTCGTGAAGGTGCGCGGCGTCGCCGTCCTCACCCTCGTCGGCAACATGATCACGACCTGGAGTTGGTTCGGTACGAACCAGCTCGGCGTCGGCCTGCACGCGTACGGCTTCAACAACACGCTCGCGATGTTCTGCGTGGCGATCTGGGCGTCGCATCTTTCGATCATCGGCATCGTGCTCTGCGTGCCGAACCAATTCTGGAAGACCGAAGGCAAGAAGGCCGCGTGAGTTTTCGCCGCGCCGCTCGTCCTCCTTCCCGTGGCGCGAATCTTCCGAACGGGCCGCAGTCAAACGAGCGAGCCGGAAGCTTGAAGACCCCCTCTCCGCTCTGGAGAGGGGGCCGGGGGGGAGGCCTCCGCGCGAGACAATGACGGCCGCTGCTCACTCCGGCGACACAGGAATTCTTGGTTTCGCTGGTTTCAGTCATTTCACTGGTTTCAGTCGTTTCGCGGAGGGGGGTCTGCATAACGACTGAAACTGAAATCGAATTTCGCATCGGACCTCACCCCCTAACTCGGAATCATCCCGACTACGAGGGCGGATCATGCGGCGCATCGCACTCCTGATATCTCTCGCCGTGCTCGCCCCGAGCTTCGTGGCCGCCGGCGAACTCCCCGACGGGGCGTTTGCCCAACTCGGCGGCTCCGCCTTCCGCCATCCAGATCGGCCGTCCGCGCTCGCTTACCGGCCCGATGGCAAGCACCTCGCCTCCGGTGGTCCGGACGGCTGCGTCCGCATCTGGGACACGGCCACCGGCGCCGAAGTGGCTGTGCTGAAGGTGAAGGACGGCCACGCGAACGCCCTCGCCTACTCGGCCGACGGCACCCGGCTCGTCGCCCATTACTCCGATGAAAAGGTCCGCCTTTACGACGCGACCGATGCGTACAAGGCGCTGCGGACGGTCGCCGTCGCGAACCTCGATTCCCTGTCGGTATCGAGCGATGCCAAGCTGATTGCGGCCGCGTCCACGGGGGGCAAGCTTCTCGTCGTCGAAACCGCGACGGGGTTGGATCGCATGGAGATCCCCGACGGGAAGGCCATCGCACTGTCGCCGAACGGCGGAGCGGTCGCGGCGTCGGATGCCGCAAATGCGGTGACCGTCTACGAGGTACCGGGCGGGAAACCGCTGGCGAAGTTCGACCATCCGAAGGAGGACAAAGGGTCCGTCACGGCGATCGCGTACAGCGCCGACGGCAAGAGACTCGCCGTCGCCAGCGAGGGTGCGGCGAGCAAGATCCGACTCTACGACATCGCGAAGAAGGAACTCCTGCTGACCATCGACGGCGGAGCGCCGCTCGCCTTCTGCGGTGCGGACAGGCTCGCGCTGCGGCAGGCCGGCAAGCTCGCGCTGTACGACCTCGGCACGTCCAAGCGGCTCCAGGTGATGGGGGGCGACTTCACGGCGCTCGCGGTGACACCGGATGGTCAGCGGGCCGCGACGGACGGATCGGGCACCGCCACCGCCCGCATCCGCATCTGGGATCTGAAGGAGGGTGTCGAACGGCTCGTCGAAGGGGACACCGTGGTCGGGCTGCGCGGGATCGTCGCGACGCCGACTCCGGAGAAGTACTGGGTGATCGACCGCACCGGCATCTCGGCGTGGGCCGTCGGCAAACCGCCGGCGCTGCTCTCCGGTCAGAACCCGCCGGTCGCTTTCGCGCGCTCCGATCTCGCCTTCACGATCACCGACGGCAAGCGGATGTGGAAGGTGCCGATGTCGGACAAGGATGTCGCGCTCACTCAGGATCTCGACCTCTACCCCGAAGGAGTCCGGCTGCTCGCCGTGAGCGCGGACGACACGCTCGTCGCCGCGGCGACCGCCGGGGAGAAGCCCCGGCTCCTCATCGGCAGCGACGATCTCCACAAGCTCACCGCGACGGTGGCGCTGCCTTCGACCCCGCTCGGGCTGGCCGTCCACCCCGAGAAGAAGTCGGTCGCGGCCATCGGCCGCGATGGGCTGGTCCGCGTTTGGGAGGCCAACTCGACGACGAAGGAACTCTGGAAGGCCCGCGTCGCCCGCAGCCTCAAGGCCCAAGTCGCCTACTCGCCGGATGGCAAGCTCCTCGCGGTAACATCCGTCGTCCGCGTCACCCTGTTCGATGCGAAGACCGGCGAAGTCGTCGCGAACTTCGAGCGCCAGTGGGATGACGGCCCGTACTCCTGCGTGGCGTTTTCGCCGGACAGCCGCCTGCTCATCGCCGGCACGCAGGGCACCCTCGGCACGCTGGTGATTTGGGAAATCGCCACGGGCACGGCCGCGAAGCGGTTCATCGGCAACCGCGGCACCATCGCGCACCTGGGCATCAGCCCCGACTGCAAGACGCTCAGCACGGTCGCCGCCGACGACAACGCGCTGCTCTGGGACTTCTCCGGCCGGCGCGGACAGCCGGCGCCGACCGAGAAGCAGTTGAAGACCGCGTGGATGCTGCTGGCCCGCTCCGACGCCGAGATCGCTTGGCCCGCGATCTGGACACTCCGCGCGGGCGGCAATGCGTCGCTCGCGCTCATCGGCACCGGCATCGCGGACGCCTCGGTCGCGGTGAAGCGGATCGATGCGCTCGTCGCCGATCTCGGGTCGAAGGACTTCGCCGCGCGGGAGACCGCGAGCAAGGAACTCGCCGGGATCGGCGCCCCGGCGCTGCCGGCGATCAAGCTGATCGAAGAGAAGTCGTCGAACGCCGAGGCGCGCGAACGGGCCGGGAAGCTGATCGCCCAATTCGCCGCGGCCGGGGAGAAACTCCCGGACACCGGCCTGGTCGGGGAACCGCTGCGGCTGCTGCGGGCCGTCTCCGTCTTGGAGACGATCCCCGGTGTTGGCGCAAAGGAACGATTGGACGAGATCCGCAAGTTCGGCGGGATCGCGGGCGCCGCGGCCGAGAAGTCGCTGAAAGCGCGGAAGTGATTTCATCCGCGGCGCGGCGGGTCTCGCGGACTCGACCACGCCCTACGGTGTTCTTCCCTCGCATCACCCCCTTTCCCACCCCCCTCGGTTCCGCGTATACTCGCAGTGCCGGTCCCGGTCGCTGCGCGACCCCTCCCTCCTCGGCCGCTCACCCTCGGGCTTTTCCAGATGCACCATCGCTTCCCGCTCCTCGCCGCGGCGCTTCTCCTACTGAGCAACCCCGCGATTGCCGCCGATACCACGCCCATTTTGGAATTCGCCAAGGGCGATACCGTCGCCGTCATCGGCAACACGCTCGCCGACCGGATGCAGCACGACGCTTGGATCGATGCCTACCTCCACACGCGCTTCCCCGGGTCGGATCTGTCGATCCGGCACATGGGCTTTTCCGGCGACGAAGTCGGCGGGTTCACCGCGAACCCGAATCCGAACAAGCGGCTGCGGTCGCAGAGCTTCGGCGGCAACGACGAATGGCTCCGCCGAACGAAGGCCGACAAGGTCTTCTGCTTCTTCGGCTACAACGAGTCGTTCGCCGGGCCGGATGGCGTCGAAGCGTTCCAGAAGGAACTCGACGCGGTGGTCAAACACATCGGCGCGCAGAAGTACAACGGCAGCACCGCCGCGACGGTCGTGCTCTTCACGCCGATCGCGTTCGAGAATCACAAGTCGCCGAACCTCCCGGACGGCGCCGACATCAACGCCCGCCTGCCGCTCTACGCCGCGGCGATCAAGGCCGTCGGCGTTGCGAACAAAGTGCAAGTCGTCGATCTCTTCAAGCCGAGCGAAGCGGCCTACGCCGCCGCGAAGGCACCGCTAACGATCAACGGCATCCACCTGACGGCCGAGGGGTACAAGGCGTTGGCTCCGGTCATCGATAAGGGCCTCTTCGGCACGGCGTCGAACCCCGATGCCAAACTGCTCGAAGCGGTGCGCCTCGCGGCCGTGGAACGCAACGAAACGTGGCATCTCCGCTACCGGGCGACCGACGGCTACTCCGTCTTCGGCGGACGGGCCGACCTCAAGTTCGTCGGCGGGCAGACGAACCGCGTCGTGGCGCAGCGCGAACTCGAAGTCCTCGACACCATGACGGCCAACCGCGATGCGAAGGTCAACGCCACCGCGCAGGGCAAGCCCTACAAGCTCGACGACTCGAACACCCCGGACTTCATCCCGGTCATCACAAACAAGCCCGGTACCCTCGAAGGTGGCAAGCACAAGTTCCTGCCCGGAGCGGACGCCATCGACAAGATGACCGTCGGCAAGAATCTGAAGGTGACGCTCTTCGCCGATGAAAAGCGCTGGCCGGAGTTGGCGAACCCCGTGCAGATGGCGTGGGACACGAAGGGCCGGCTCTGGGTCGCCGTCTGGCCGACCTACCCGCACGTGAAGCCGAAGGAGCCGCGGAACGATAAGCTCCTGATTTTCGAGGACACCGACGGCGACGGCGTCGCCGACAAAATGGACGTCTTCGCCGAGAACCTCCACAACCCGACCGGCTTCGAGTTCTACAACGGCGGCGTCTTCGTCGCCCAAGTGCCCGACCTGCTCTTCCTCAAAGACACCACCGGCGGCGTCAAAGCCAATGTCCGCGAACGCGTCCTCAGCGGCCTCGATTCGGCCGACACGCACCATTCCGCGAACAGCTTCGCGACCGATCCGGGCGGGGCGATCTATTTCCAGGAAGGCACCTTCCACCACTCGTCGTACGAGACGCCGTACGACCCGGTGCAGCGCGTCGCCAACGGCGCGGTGTTCCGCTACGATCCGCGCACGCAGACTCCGAGCACGTACGTCAGCTTCGGGTTCGCCAACCCGCACGGGCACGTCTTCGACAAGTGGGGCCAAGACATCATCGTCGACGGCACCGGGTCGAACCCGTATCACGGCCCGCTCTTCTCGAGCCACCTCGATTACCCCGCGAAGCACGGCCGGCCACCGCAGGTCTACCAGCAGCGCACCCGCCCCTGCGGCGGGATGGAGTACCTCACGAGCCTGCACTTCCCGCCGGAGTATCAGGGGAACCTGATCGTCACGAACGTCATCGGGTTCCAGGGGCTGCTGCGCTACAAGATCGAAGACAGCGGGTCGAGCCTCAAAGGAACGGAACTCGAACCGATCCTCAGCAGCACCGATCCGAACTTCCGCCCCGTGGACGTGAAGACCGGCCCGGACGGCGCGCTCTACTTCATCGACTGGCAGAACCCGATCATCGGCCACATGCAGCACAACCTCCGCGACCCGAGTCGGGACAAGGAGCACGGCCGTATCTACCGCGTGAGCTACGTCGGCCGCGAGCCGGTGAAGCCCGCGAAGATCGACGGCGCCCCGATCGCCGACCTGCTCGAACTGCTGAAGTCGCCGGAAGACCGCGTCCGCAGTCGGGCCAAGCTCGAACTGAGCGCCCGCAAGAGCGCCGACGTCACGGCCGCGGTCCAGACGTGGGCGACGACGCTCGACAAGGGCGCTGCATCGTACGATCACCATCTGACGGAAGCGCTGTGGGTTCACCAAGCGCACAATACGGTGAACGTCGAACTGCTCAACGCCGTGCTCGCGCTGAAGGACGATCACGCCCGCGCCGCCGGGGTGCGGGTGCTGACCTTCTGGCGCGATCGCGTGCCGGGCAGCTTGGAACTGATGAAGAAGATGGCCGCGGACGACAGCGCCCGCGTGCGGCTCATCGCCATCTGGGGGGCAAGCTTCTTCACCGTGCCCGAAGCCATCGAAGTCATCCTCGTCGCCGGGGAAAAACCGCGCGACGTTTACATCGATCACTTGATCGGCGAGACGCGGAAGGCCCTCGACCCCGTGGTGGCGAAGGCCATCGCGGCCGGGAAAGAGGTCCGCTTCACCACCGCTGCCGGGGCGCGCTACTTCCTCAAGAGCATCCCGAACGACGACCTCATGAAGGTGAAGCGCAGCCCCGCGGTCTACACGGAGTTCCTGAATCGCAAGGGGATCCGCGAGGAGTTCCGCCGCGAAGCGGCCATCGAACTCGCGAAGTCCGAGGGCAAGGCCGAAGTCGCGATCCTGCTCGACGCCATCAAGCGGCAGGATTCGTTCGCCCAGGACGAAAGCGTCGCTTTCGACCTCGTCCGCATCCTCACGGATCGCAAGGCCGACCTCCCCGCCCTCCGCGGCGACTTCGAGAAGCTCGCCACCGGTTCCTCCACGGCGCTCATCCGCCAGCTCGGGTACGTCTCGCTGATCGCAGCCGACGATTCGCCCGATAAAGCGTGGGCCACGGCGACGAAGAGTGTGAATGGCCTCCGCGATTTCGTGTCGGCCGTGCCGATGATCCGCGATCCGCTCGGACGGGCCGCGCTCTACCCGAAGCTGCTCCCGCTGCTCGACGGCCTGCCGAAGGATCTGGCCTCGACGCTGCCCAAGGGGAACGCCGTGATGGGCCGGTACGTCCGCATCGAACTCGCGGGCAAGCAGCGGACGCTGACGCTCGCCGAGGTCGAAGTCTTCAGCGACAGCAAGAACGTCGCCCGGAGTGGCAAGGCCACGCAGAGCAGCACGTCGAACGGCGGTGCGGCTTCGAAGGCGATCGACGGCAACAAGAGCGGCACCTACACCGACGGCGGCCAGACGCACACGCAGGAGGGCACCGACGGCGCCTGGTGGGAACTCGACCTCGGCAAGGATTTCCCCATCGACTCCATCGCCATCTTCAACCGCACCGACGGCAACCTCGGCACCCGGCTGAAGGACTACACGCTGCTCGTCCGCGATTCGGACAAGAACGTCGTCTTCCAACTGCAGAAGCAGCCGACGCCGGCCGAGTCCGTCCGGCACGTCGTCTCGGGGGAAGCGCCGGAGCGGATCATCCGCCGCTCGGCGATGCTCGCCCTCACGAGCATCCGCGGCAAAGAAGCCGAGACCTTCGCCGCCATCGCGAAGTTCGTGAAGGACGACGCCGAGCGCCCCGCCGCGGTGCAGGCTCTCCAGCGCATCCCCGCGAGCGGCTGGCCGAAAGATCAAGCGGCCCCGCTGCTGGCGATCCTTTCCGCGTACGTGGCGAAAGTGCCGCAGGCGGATCGGACGAAACCCGAAGTGCTCGACGCCCTGCAACTCGGCGACTCGCTCGCCGGGTTGCTGCCGAAGGCGGAAGCGAAGGCCGCCCGCAAGGCCCTCGGCGAACTCGGCGTCCGCGTCATCCGCGTCGGCACAATCACCGACCAGATGATCTTCGACAAGGACCGCATCGTGGTGCAGGCCGGCAAGCCGGTCGAGTTCGTCTTCGAGAACACCGACATCATGCCGCACAACTTCGTGATCGTTCAGCCGGGGGCGCTCGCGAAGGTCGGCGAAGAAGGCGAAGTCTTCGGCACCCAACCTGGGGCACAGGAGCGGAACTTCGTACCGCCGTCGAAGGAGATCCTCCTCGGCAGCAAGCTGCTGCAGCCGC
>JAYVTJ010000340.1:0-4987 GCA_043774415.1 Fimbriiglobus sp.
TCCCGACGGCGGGTCTCGGAAGCCTCGACCACGCCCTACGGGCGCCACTCGGGTATAATTGCAGGCTAACACGTCTCCGCGGAGTTCCGCCATGCCCAAAAAAGTCATCCTCATCGCCGACCCCGGCATCGACACCGCGTTCGCCGTGGCGCTCGCGCTGAACGATCCGAACCTCGACGTCATCGGCCTGATCCCCTGCGCCGGCAACGTCACCGCTGCGCAGGCCACGGCGAACGTGAACATCCTCATCGATCAGATCGACCCCGCGAAGTGGCCGCGCACCGCCACGGCGCTGCCGGTGGAATACGACATCGACGGCACCGCGATGCACGGCAGCGACGGCTTCGGCAACTGCAACTTCCCGGCGCGCACGCGCCACCAGCAGCACCCGGCGGACAAGGTGCTCGTCGAACTGGTCCGCGAGAATCCGCGCGAGGTCACGGTGATCTGCCTCGGCCCCGTGACGACCTTCGCCCGCGCCGTCGATCGCGATCCGGGGATCGCCAACCTCATCGACAAGCTCATCATCGTCGGCGGCTGCTGGAAGGAGCCGGGCAACGCCGGCCCGGCCGCGGAGTTCCACTTCTTCCTCGATCCCGAAGCGGCCAAGCGCGCGCTGAACGCCGGCATCGTGCCGCTGGTCATCCCGCTCGATGTGACCCGCCGGCTGATCCTCTCGCCGACGGAGTTGCTCGAATTGCCGAATCCGGATTCGAAGACCTGCCAGTTCCTGCGCAAGATCGTGCCGTTCGCGATCCGTGCCAGCATGAACGGCTACGGCATCGAAGGCTTCCACTTGAAGGATGTCCTCGGCATCGCGGCCGTGGCGCTGCCGGGGTGCATCACGGCCGAGACTCGCCCCGCCGACGTGGAGACGAAGGGCGAACTGACGCGCGGGATGCTCGTGGTGGACACGCGGAAGCAGCCGGGGACGATGCCGAACATCCAGATCGGCGTGGAGGTCGCGGTGGGGGAGATCCGGCAGTACATCGAGCGCGTGCTGAAGTCGGCGGGGTGAGGGCTTCCGGTTCCCCTCTGCGTTTCGGAGAGGGGGTTAGGGGGTGAGGTCTGGCCTGACGACGTCAGCGGCCTGATCGCGGCGCGGGGAGACCTCACCCCCCTGCCCCCTCTCCGAAGCGGAGAGGGGGAGCATGATTGCCTCCCCCTCCACCACCTCCTGCGGGGCGCTGCGCTCCTTGCGGAACTTCCGTTCGATGCCCACCTTCACCACGAGTGTCACGAGCGAGAGCAGCGTCAGCACCGAGGCCAGCGCGAATGCGGCGGCGGTGTCGGCGTTCGATTGCCCTTCCCACAGCTTCTGCACCTGCAGCGGCATCGTGTCGGTGCGGCCGCCGATCTTGCCGGACACCACCGCGACCGCGCCGAACTCCCCCATCGCCCGCGCGTTGCACAGAATGATGCCGTAGATCAGGCCCCATTTGATGTTCGGCACCGTCACGCGCCAGAACATCTGCCAGCCGCTGGCGCCGAGGCTGCGCGCCGCGATTTCTTCTTCCGAACCGACCGCCTCGAAGATCGGAATCAGTTCGCGGGCCACGAAGGGGAAGGTCACGAACATCGTGACGAGCACGATCCCCGGCGGCGCGAAGATGATGCGGTAGCCGTGCTCGAGCAGCCAGCCGCCGAGCGGCGCCTTCGACCCGAGGAGAATCACGAAGAGCAGGCCGACGACCACCGGCGACACGGAGAACGGCAGGTCGATGAGCGTCGTGAGGATCGTGCGGCCGGGGAACCGGAAGCGGGCGATGGTCCACGCCGCCGCGACCCCGAAGACGGTGTTCAGTGCCACCGAGACCGGCGCGATCACGAGCGTGAGGAAGATCGAATGGCGCGTGTCCGCGTTGTCGACCAAGCTGCTCCAATAGGCGCCCGCCCCTTCCGCGAAGGCCTGCGCGAAGAGGTTCACGAGCGGCAGCAGGATCAGTAACCCGACGGTGCCGATCGTCAGCCCGACGAGTGTGTACCGCACGAAGGGCGGATCGGTCCGGCTGCGCTTCTCACTGGCCATGGCGCCGGCTCCAGCGTTCGAGCAGGTTGATCAGAATCAGCAGCACGAACGACGCGACGAGCAGCACCGTGGCGATGGCGGCAGCCTCGCTCATCGCACTTTCGCGCTGGGCGCTTTCGAGGTGCAGCGCGATGATGAGCATCGGCGCGATCTCGGTGCCCGGCGTGTTCGGCGAGATGAAGACCACCGAGCCGTACTCGCCGACGGCGCGGGCGAAGGCGAGCGTGAAGCCCGTGAGCGCCGGCGGGATCAGGCTCGGCATGATGACGCGGCGGAAGGTCTGCCAGCGGTTCGCCCCGAGCACTCCCGCCGCTTCTTCGGTTTCCGCATCGAGGTCTTCGAGCACCGGCTGCACCGTCCGCACCACGAACGGGAACCCGGTGAAGATGAGCACGAGTACGATCCCGAGCTTCGAGAAGGCCCCTTCGATCCCGACGGGCACGAGGACCGTTCCGAGCCAGCCGTTCGACATGTAGAGGTTCGCGTAGACCATCCCCGCCACGGCCGTCGGCAGCGCGAAGGGGATGTCCACGAGGGCGTCGACGAAGCGCTTGCCGGGGAACTCGTACCGCACGAGCGTCCAGGCGACGATCAACCCGAGGACGATATTGACCATGGCCGCGATGAGCGATGCGCCGAAGGTGAGCTTGTACGCGGCGACGGCGCGCGGGGTCGCCACGGCATCTATGAAGTCGGCCCACGAGAGTTCGGACGCCTTCCAGAAGCAGGCCGCGAGCGGGATGAGCACGAGCAAGCTGAGGTAGAAGGTCGTGTAGCCGAGGCCGAGGCCGAAGCCCGGCAGCACGCGGCGGTTGACGGTGCTCATTTGGCGCCACCGGCGGAGTAGATCCGGTCGAACAGCCCGTTCCTGTTGAAGAAGCGCGTCTGGATTTCATCCCAGCTCGGGGCGATGAGCGGCGTCACGGCGAAAAGCTCGATGGCGGGGAAGCGATCGGCCGTCGCCTTCTTGATCGCCGGGTTCGTCGGCCGGTAGTAGTGCTTCGCGATGACCTCCTGCGCCTCCTTCGTGTAGAGGAATTCGAGGTAGGCCTTCGCCACGGCTTCCGTCCCCTTCTTGCGGGCGATGCTATCGACGACCGCGACGTGCGGCTCGGCCTGCACGCTCACCTTCGGGTAGACGATCTCGAGCGCACCCTTCGATTCCAGCACTTCGAGGTAGGCCTCGTTCTCCCACGTCAGGTGGACATCGCCAATGCCCTTCTTCGCGAAGGTCTCGGTGGCGCCGCGCGCCGCGGGGTCGAGTCCGGACGTCCGCGCGAAGATCTGCCGCACGAATTCCTCGGCTTCGGGCACCGTGCCGCCGCGGTGGAGCACCGACCCATAGGCCGCGAGTAAGGCCCACTTGCCGTTGCCGGAAGTCTTCGGATTCGGCACGACGATCCTGATGTCGTCGCGGCGGGTGAGATCCTCCCACTCGTGGATTTGCTTCGGGTTGTTCTGACGCACGACGAAGACGATGGTCGAGGTGAACGGCAGCGAGCGATTTTCGAGCTTGTTCTCCCAGCCCGGTTCCATCAGTCCGGCCTTGCGGATGGCGTCGGTGTCGCTCCAGAGCGCCAGCGTGACCACGTCGGCTTCCAAACCGTCCATGACCTGCCGGGCTTGGCTCGCCGAACCGCCGTGCGACTGCTGGATCGTGATGCGGACGCCGGTCTCCTGCTCGTAGCGGTCGCAGAATCGCGGGTTCAGATCCTTCCAGAGTTCGCGGGTCGGATCGCAGGCGACATTGAGAAGTTCCCGGCCCGAGGATTCGCGCACGACGCCGCTGGAGAGGAGCCAGAGGCCCGAGCCGAGCAGATAAACAGCGAGCAGTAAGTAGAGTGCGGATCGCACCATCGGTGATCCTCCGCCGAGATATTCGCAACGGATTGAGATAGTCCGGACAAACGGGTAAGGACAGGGTCAGGCATGACGGAGTAGGATAAGCCCGATGATCGATGCCCACATCCACGTCGTCCCGCCGAACCTCCCCGGTGTCGGCCCGCTGTCGCTCCTTTTGGAGCAACCGGTCGAAGCGGTCGCCCGCGCCGTGCGCACGCAGATGGCGGCGGCCGGCATCCGCAGCGCCTTCGCGATGGGCTCGTGGAACTCCGCGCCGGACGATCCGCTCGGCGTCCGGCGCACGCTCGAAATCGCCGACGCCGCGCCGGGGCTGAAGGCCATCGGCATCTGCGATCCGACGCGCGGCGATGATCCGGAACACCTGCGCCGCGCCGGAGCGGAACTGGCGCTCGGCCGCGTCGCGGCGCTGAAGTGCTACCTCGGCTACCTGCACTACGAACCGGCGCACGCCAACTACCGGCGCTACTACGAACTCGCGGCGCAGTTCGGCCTGCCGGTCATCTTCCACACCGGTGACACCTACTCGGCGAAGGCCAAGGTGAAGTACGCCCACCCGCTCGGCGTCGATGAAGTGGCGGTCGATCATCCGGAGGTGCAATTCGTGCTGGCCCACTTGGGCAACCCTTGGACGGTCGATGCGGCGGAGGTGATCTACAAGAATCCGAACGTCTGGGCCGACCTCTCGGGACTGGTGGTCGGCAGCGAGATCGCGCCGAAGACCGAGGAGGCCCGCGATGCGCTCGCCGACATCGCGGCGCGGGTGCGGAGCGCGATGCGGTACACCGAGCGGCCGGACAAGTTCGTCTTCGGCACCGATTGGCCGCTGATCCCATTCGCCGCCTATTGCGATTTCATCCGGGGTATCGTTCCGGCCGTCCATCACGAGGGGGTGTTCGAAGGGAACGCGCGACGGCTGTTCCGGATATGAATTACTTCAAACCCGCCAGTTCCAGCTCGATCGGGTCGAGTTCCTGTGTCGCTTTGCCGCCCGTGATCTCGATTGGGAATCCGAGGATGCCGTCCTTCCCCTTGTGGAAGCCGTCCTCGTGCCAGTAGACGATCCGCCATTTGCCGACCGGCGCGTCCTTGATTTCG
>JAYVTJ010000341.1:0-6283 GCA_043774415.1 Fimbriiglobus sp.
GGGGGAGCAAGAAGCTGCCCGTTCCGGTTCCCCCTCTCCGCTTCGGAGAGGGGGTTAGGGGGTGAGGTCTTCTTTGATCTCCGGCAGCTTCTCGGCGAGGGCGTCGGCGAGCTGCTTCATCGTCACGGGGCGGACGAAAACCTTCCCGCCCGTCAGCGTCAGCACCCCGGCGCCCCAGTTCTTCTGGTCCTCGTTGAGGATCAGCACCCCGGCCATATCGAGGTTCATCACCTCCGCTTCCTTCAGCACGCGGCGGTAGGCGTCCACTCCGTCCATCCCCGCCGTGCCCGCGTCGATGACGAGCGCGTGGTACGGCTGCGTCTGGTAGCGCTTGATCGCCTGCGTCGCATCCATCGACATCAGCACGCGGAACCCGAGCTGCTTGAACCGCTCGCGGAAGGCGTCCTGCAGCTTGGCGTTCGACTCGACGACGTAGACGGCGAGCGCCCCGCTGGCGCGGCGGGCCTTCTTCGCGAGTTCGTGGCCGCCGGCGAGTTCGGCCCGCGCGGTCCGGATCGCTTCGAGGAAATTCGCCGGGGTCTGGTAGCGCAGCGCCGGTTCGAGCATCGCCGCTTTGGCGATCACCTTCACCGCCGATTGCGGGATGTTGAGATCCTGCGCCCGCCGGCCGAGGGTCGTCTCGACGTCCTCGAAGCGGCGCCGCGACATCCGCGCGTGCTTGTCCTTCGTCAGGGGCATCAGCGGTTCGCCCGTCATCAGTTCGAACAGGACGTGCCCGAGGAAGTAGATGTCGCTGCAGATGTCTCCGGATTTGACACCCGTCGTCCGCTCGAGGCCCGCGTAATCGACGGTGCGGTCGGCCTGTTCCTCGTTCGCGTTCTTCACGCCCGTCATGATGAGCATCGCCCCGGTGTTGATTTCCGCGAGGCCGAAATCGACGAGCTTGGCGACTTTGTCGGTGCCCATGAGGATGTTCGACGCCTTGATGTCGCGGTGCGTCAGCCCCCGGCCCCAAGCGTACGCCAAGCCGTCGGCGCACTCCTCCAGGATGTGCAGCGCTTCGTCCACCTCCATCTTCCCGCGGATTGTGAGGATGTTCTTGAGGTTGTCCCCCTCGACGAACTCCATGACGATGAAGTGCTGCCCGGTCGCGGCGTCCTTGTTCACCGCGAGTAGTCGGACGATGTTCGGGTGTTCGAGAGTCATGCCGATGCGGCCTTCGCGCTCGAACGACTCGACGCGCTTCGGGTCTTCGGTCCAGCGGCGCCTCAGAACCTTCACGGCGACGATCTGCCCCGAGCGCGGGTCGTCGCCGCGATAGACGCGGCCGAAGCTGCCGGAGGCGATCTTGTACAGCAGCCGGTAGCCACCGAGGAAGTAGCCGTCGGTGTCCCCCTTCATCACCTTCGCCGATTGGAACGGCGTGAGGAGGCCCTTTCGCTCCATGAGACGGACGAAGGCGAGTGCGGGGGCGTGCCGGTCGTCGAGTTCGAAGAGGAGTTCGCGCGCGGTCGGTTCGTCAACGAGCTTCAGGCGGATGGTAAGGTCGGCGACTTCGCTTGCGTCGGTCGGCTGGGCCATGGCGGAGCTATCCGGGCGAAGGTCGCATCGAACGGTGAATAAAGCAGCTTTACCTTATCACAACGGCCCATCCGTGCAACGCATCCGCGGTCGGGTGCGCCCGGCGGCGCCGGGGGCCGCTTGCATTTCCGGACCGCGTGCGCCACTATACCCCGGTCATTCTCCGCGGGTTTCCCGCATTTCATCCCCGTTTCACTCCGAGGGTTATCGCCATGGTCCGCCGCACCGTCATCCTGGTCGTCGTGCTCGGCCTGCTCGCGGGAGGGGCCTACCTCTTCTTCTTCAAGAGCAAGGACACGCTCCGCTTCGCCAAGGGCTACAAGAAAGCCGATACCCCCCAGGTCGCGGCGGACATGTTCACGAAGGCCATCAAGGACCGCGACTACGAGAGCGCCGCCGACTACACGACGAGGGACTACGCCGAGCAGCTCCGGCGCGGCCACAAGGCCGCGAACAAGATGGCGACGAACCTCGACAACATGATGTATCAGATGGAGAAGCGCGACTTCCTCCGCGACGAGAGCAAGTATGTGCTCTTCCAGCTCGACCCGTTTTACAAAGACTTCGCGATTGCGGTGAGCAAGGAAGCGGGCGACAAGGCCGAAGCGGTGCTGACCTTCAACCTCCCCTTTTTGAAGGGCGGCCAGCCGAGCGCGGGGACGTGGCAGCTCAAACCCGAACTGTTCCAGACGTACATCTACAACCTCAACTTCACCTCGCCGACGACGGTGACCGTGCCCATGGTCAAGGAGAAGGGGGAATGGAAGTTCGACTTCCCCGCGAACACTTTCCTGCAGGCGCGCGTGGCCTACCTGAACGACAAGCACATGCACTATTCCAACGTCTACGAGATGCTCGACCAGGATGTGAAGAACGACCCGACGACGCGCGAGAACGCCACGACCCGGCTGAAGACCGAACTCGAAAAAGCGGCTAAGGAGTAAGCCTTCGATTTTTGGCTGGCCCGTAGCTCGTAGGGTGGGTCGAGTCCGCGAGCCCCACCGCTGCGGTCCGTAACCGGCGGTGGGGCTCGAAGACTCGACCCACCGCTGCGGTCCGTGTCCGGCGGTGGGGCTCGAAGACTCGACCCACCCTACGAAAGCGGCGAAAGAGTGAGCCCGCGCCAACGGATCGCCCGCCGGCGCCGTTCTGCTCTGCGGAGATGTTAACGCCTTCTCATGTCTCACAGGGGTCTCGCATGCGCGCGTTCCGTTCTTCCCGCCTCTTGGCGGCATCCCTCGTCGCCGCCGGGGCCTTGGGCCTCTCCGGCGCTCCGGCCGTCGAACCGCTGCCGATCAAAGCCCCGGTTCCCGCCGCGCTGAAAGCCGCCGGCCCCGCGGATGAAAAAGGAGTGCGGGCGCTCCTGAAGGAGAAGTCGAAATTCGAAGGCGACACGGTGCCGCTCCAGGATCTCTTGGCCCTCCTCGGGAAGGAGCATGGCCTGACGGTGCGGATCGACTTGGCCGGCTTCAAGCGCCTCGGCACTTTCGACGCCGGCGGTGCGGTCCGCGCCGAGCGCGCCGGCCCGGTCTTCGTGGCGCTCCGGATCGCCCCGGCCATCAACAGCATCGAAGAGATCTACGACGTCAAAATCCGCATGACGGCGGGGCAAACGCTCGCCGATCTGCTCACCGACGTCTGCGCCCAATTGCCCGGCAAGTGCGCCTACCGCATCCGCCACAATCAGGTGCTCATCGGGCCGGCTTTCCAGCCGCCGGTGATCCCCGGCGCCAGCAGCGGCGCCGGCGATGCGCAGCCGACGGTGCCCCCGAACATCATCGGCGAGCAACTGCTCGGCGAGCCGGTGTCGATCGCCATCGAGGACCGGCCGCTGACCGAAGCCGTCGCCGAGCTGCGCCGGATCACGGGGGCCAACATCGTGCTCGACGCGCGGACGAAGGAGAAGTCGAAGCAGGTCGTCTCGGGCACCTTCGACGACGTGCGGCTGCTGACGGCGCTGGAACTCCTCGCCGACATGTGCGAGCTGAAAGTGGTGTCGAACAACAACGTCTTTTACGTCACCTCGGTGGAGAACGCCGCGAAGATGCAGAAGCAGATCCACCGCGATCTCTTCGGCGAACCACAGGTGCCGCAAGCGCTGCCGCCGGGCGGGCTGGGCGGCGGTTCGACGGTCAAAGACGAACCGAAGAAGTAAGTCCGGACTTCGATCTGCCGTCTGATATCTATCATCTGCTTCATCGCAAATCAGATGATCGATATCAGACGGCAGACTCAATACCGCGTCACGCTGGCGTGCAGGTTGAACAGCGTCCGCGTCAGGTTCGTCCAGGCGGCCAGTTCGCTCGGGTCGAGCTTCGCATCGGCAGGGCGGGCGCCCACGCTCAACAACTCCTTCGCGCTCGCCGGGGTCTTCTTGTACTCGGCAAGCTGCTTCGCGAGCAATTCGTTCATTGCCTCTTTCTCGGCCGGCTTCGCACTTCGCGACAGCGATTTCCGGAAGGCGTAGTCGAGGCGCTCGTCGTCGGTCTTCCCGTTCTTCAGCACCTCCTCCGCGAAGACGCGGGCCGCTTCCACGAACTCGGGATCGTTGAGCAGCACGAGCGATTGCAGCGGCGTGTTGCTCCGCACGCGGTCGGCGGTGCATTCCTCGCGGCTCGGGGCGTCGAAGGCGAGCAGCGCCGGGTGGAGATACTGGCGCTGCCAGTGGGTGTAGAGCCCGCGGCGGTAGAGGTTCTCGCCGGTGTCGTCTTGCCACTCGCGCGCCGGGAAGTTGAGGAAGCTCCAGTAGCCGCGCGGCTGGTACGGCTTGCTGCTCGGCCCGCCGAGCCGCGGGTTCAGCAGGCCACTCACGGCGAGCGCGTTGTCGCGCACCATCTCGGCATCGAGGCGGAAGCGGCTCTGCCGGGCGAGCAGGAAGTTGAACGGATCTTTCTCGCGCAGTTCCGCCGAAGCGAGCGAAGACTGCGTGTAGGTCTCGGAGGTGACGAGCAGCTTCACGAAGGCTTTGATGTCCCATTCGCCATCGAGGAGTTTGCCCGCGAGGAAGTCGAGCAGTTCCGGGTGCGTCGGCCGTTCGCCCTGCGAGCCGAGGTCGTCGAGCTTGCGGGACAGGCCGGCGCCGTAGAAGAGCTTCCAGAGGCGGTTGGCGAGCACGCGGCTCGGCAGCGGATTGTCTTTCGCCATCAGCCAGTCGGCGAGGTCGAGGCGCGTCGCGCGGCCCTTCTTCTCCGGCGGCTTCGGCAGCGCCGAGAGCGTTCCGGGTTCGACGAGTTCGCCCTTCTCGTCCATCCAATTACCGCGGGCGAGTACGCGGATCGGCCGCGGCGCCACGGCGACGGTGACGAGCGTCGTCGGCATCGCATTGATGAGGGCCGCGCGTTCGGCGTCGAGCTTCTTCAACTCTTTGTCATTCGGCGGGGTCAGCGAAACGCCGATGACGGCTTTCAACGGAAGCGCCGGAACCATCACGCTCAGCGCCTTCAGCCGGGCGATCCCACGATCGAGTGCGTCGAGCTTCGCCTTCTGATCTTCGCTCGGCAGCAACAGCTTGCTGCCGAAGTCGCTGCCGTTGTAGAGCCCCTGCTCCTGGATGTCGGCGAAAAAGGCCTCCATCTGGTAGAAGTCCTTCGCCTTGATCGGATCGAACTTGTGATCGTGGCACTCGGCGCAGCCCGTCGTGAGACCGAGCCAACCGCCGCTGACAGCGCGGACGCGCTCCGATGCGTATTTCGCCAGGTACTCCTTCGGTTGCACGCCCCCTTCGGCGCTCATCATGCCCAAGCGGTTGTAGCCGCTGGCGACCTTCTGTTCCGTCGTGGCGTTCGGCATCAGATCCCCGGCGAGCTGCTCGCGGGTGAACGTGTCGAATCGCTTGTTGTCGTTGAAGCTCTTGATGACGTAGTCGCGGAAGGGCCAGACGGTCATCACCTGGTCGCCGTGGTAGCCGACGCTGTCGGCGTAGCGGGCCACGTCGAGCCACCACATCGCCATGCGCTCGCCGTACTGAGTCGACTTCAGCAATCGATTGACGACCTTCTCGTACGCCTCGGGTTCGGCGTCGTTCACGAACGCATCGACCTCCGCCGGCGTCGGTGGCAAGCCGGTGAGGTCGAACGTCACCCGGCGGATGAGCGTGACGCGGTCGGTCGTCGGCGAGAGCTTCAGCCCGTTCTCGGTCAGCGTTTCGACGATGAACCGATCGATCGGATTCTTGAGGAAGACGCTCCCCTTCACGACGGGCGGAGCCGGCCGCTTGATCGGCACGAGCGACCAGTGATCCTCCCACTTCGCCCCCTGCTCGACCCACGCCGTCAGTGTGGCGATCTGCTTCGCCGTCAGCTTCTTGCCGCTTTCGGCCGGGGGCATGTGCGTGTCGTCGGTCGCATTCAACCGCACGAGCATCGCGCTCTTCTTGGCATCGCCCGGCACGATGGGAATAGCCCCCGATGCGGCCGGGGCCTTCGCCGACTTCTCGAGGTCGAACCGGAACTTCGCTTTCACCTTGCGGGCATCGGGCCCGTGGCAGGCGAAGCAGTTCTCGGAAAGGATCGGCCGGACATCGCGGTTGAACTCGACGGGCTTCTCCGCTGCGAACGCGGGCAGCGCCAGCAGGAGCATGAGGAAGGGAGCGAAACGCATGGGAGGAAGTCCTTCGGAGCCGGAAGCGTGAGCGGCGGACGGGAGGATCGGCTGTAGGGTCAGTTTAGCGGGGATGGATGAGGTTCGCAATTGTCCGGTTCCCCCTCTCCGCTTCGGAGAGGGGGTTGGGGGGTGAGGTCTG
>JAYVTJ010000342.1:0-3903 GCA_043774415.1 Fimbriiglobus sp.
GCACGGACGACCCCGACCCCCGGATCGCGAATGACCCCGCCCGCACCGCCCGACCGCAAGAAATCCCATTCGGCGCTGCTGATCGTCTTCCTCGTTGTCTTCATCGACCTGCTCGGCTTCGGCATCGTGCTGCCCCTCATGCCGCGCTACGCCGACGAATACCTCGGCGGCACGAGTGAACTCGCCAAAGGCGCGATCATCGGTCTGCTCTACTCGTCGTTCTCGCTCATGCAGTTCGTCTTCTCCCCCGTCTGGGGCCGACTGTCGGACCGCATCGGCCGCCGACCGATCCTCATCATGGGCCTCGTCGGCTCGGTCGTCTTCTACGGTTTGTTCGCGTTCGCCTGCACCATTCCCGCGACCGAGGCGGCGCTGGCCATCGGACTGCTGATGGTGTCGCGGATCGGCGCCGGCATTGCCGGGGCGAGCGTCAGTACGGCCTCCGCCGTGATCGCCGATTCGACGACGCCCGAGAAGCGCTCGAAGGGGATGGCACTCATCGGCGCCGCCTTCGGCATCGGCTTCACCTTCGGCCCGCTCATCGCCTACTTCGGCCTCGAAACCTTCGGCGAGGACGCCCGCTGGGCACCTGGCGCCATCGCCTCGGGGCTGTCGCTGCTCGCCACCGTGCTCGCCTTCTTCCTGCTGCCCGAGACGCTCAAACCGGGCGCCCCGCAAGCGGCGTCGCACCGCGGGGCGTTCAGCTTCGGCCGCTCGATGGACGTGTTGAAGATGCCAGCCGTCGGCCCGCTCATCCTCATCTACTTCTTCGCGATTTTCGCTTTCGCCAACTTCGAAGCGACGCTCGCCCTGTTCACCGAGAAGGCCTTCGGCTTCACGAACAAGGACAACTACCTCGTCTTCGCCGGCGTCGGCCTCGTGCTCATGGTGGCGCAGGGGGGTTTCTACCGCCGCTTCGCCGGCAAGGTCAGCGACCTCACGCTGATGAAGGCCGGCCTCGGCATGATGTTCATGGGCCTCGGCGGACTCGGCGCCGTGGCCTACGCCGTCTACCTCGTGAAGGTTGCGGGCGGATCGCCCGCGGGGTTCCATACCGTCTTCTACGTCGCCTCGGCCGTGGCCGTGTTCGGCTTCGCCTTCCTCAATCCGTCGGTGGCGGCGCTCGTCTCCCGCCGAGCCGACCCGCACCGGCAGGGGGAAATCCTCGGCGTGAATCAGGCGTTCGCCTCGCTCGGGCGCATCCTCGGGCCGTTCCTCGGCAGCGTCGTCTTCTGGTGGCACGATTCGCACACCATCCCGTTCGCGCTCGCGGGCTTCACCCTCGTGCTGGTGGCGCTCCTCGCGGCGAAGCAGTCCGGCCCGGCCGATGCTCCCGCCGATGCGGCACCCGTCGTTCCCACGGCGTGACGGCGACCCTCGCGAACCTCCGGCCCCGCCGCGTGGCGCTCCTCAAGCCGAGCGCCCTCGGCGACATCGTCCACAGTCTGCCGGTGCTGGCGGCGCTGCGGGATCTCTACCCGACGAGCGAAATCGATTGGATCGTGAACCGCGCCTTCGAACCGCTCATCCGCGGTCACTGCGATTTGAATGAGACGGTCGCCTTCGACCGTGCGGTCTACCGGGGGAGTACGGCGAAGGCGGTGCGCTATTCGCTCCAGTTCGCGGATCGCCTGCGGAAGCGGCGCTACGATCTCGTCGTCGATTTGCAGGGTCTGCTCCGCACGGGGCTGATGACCGCCGCGACGGGGTCGCCAATTCGCATCGGTTTCGACAATGCCCGTGAGGGGAGCCGGCACTTCTACACGCACCGCATCGCCGTGCCCGATGCAGAGCGCATCCACGCCGTCGATCGGTATTGGCGCATCGTCGAAGCGCTCGGCGGCGGACACTTGGCGAAGCGCTTCCATGTGCCGCTCGATCCACTCGAACTGGCGGCCATCGACCGCGAGTTCGCCGCTTATCCGCGACCGTGGTTGGCGCTGGCCCCCGGTTCCAAGTGGCTGACGAAGCGCTGGCCGCCGGCGCACTTCGCGGCGCTCGCGAACCTCGCCCACGCCGAGTTCGGCGGCACCGTGCTCCTCGTCGGCACCGCCGAAGATGCACCGCTCGCGGCGGAGGTGATTGCGAATTTGCACGGACCGAGCGTCGAATGCACGGGTAAAACGCCCCTGCCGAAACTGGCGGCGCTGTTGAAGCGCGCCGATGTCATGCTCGCCAACGACACTGGGCCACTTCACCTCGCGGCCGCACTCGGGACGCCTTGCGTCGCCCCGTACACCTGCACGAAAGTGGCGAAGCACGGACCATTCGGAATCGGGCACACGGGGATTGAAACGACGGTGCCCTGCGCCGGGAGCTACTTGCGGAACTGCCCCAACGGTATGATCTGCATGGACGAGCTGACCCCGGAGAAGCTCTGGCCAGCGTTGCGGCGTGCGCTGGCTCTCCCGAGCGGTGGGCGTGAGCCCTCCGTGTCTTCGAACGTCACTCGCGCATAATTCCACGGAGGGCCTACGCCCACCGCTCGGGTCGAAAAACCATGCCCAAACCCTTGATCCTCGCCAGCGGATCGCTCGGCCGCCGCGAGCTGATGAAGCTCCACGGCTACGCCTTCGAGGTGCGCCCCTCGAACATCCCCGAGCCGACCGAAGCGCGCCTGGGCAACTGCGAGCACTACGTCGCGGAACTCGCGTGGCTCAAAGCGCAGGCCATTGCGCCGGACGTCGCCGACGGCATTATCATCGCCGCCGATACCGTCGGCTGGCAGCACGGCAAAGTCGTCGGCAAACCCGCTGATGCCGAGCATGCCAGGAGGATCATCCGGGCGCTGGCGGGGACGACGCACGAACTCTGGACGGGCGTCTGCCTCTGGATTCGCCCCGAGGGTTGGCAGGTCTGCTGGCAGGAGCGCAGCCTCGTCGAGATGAAAGCGCTCACGGAAGCGGAGATCGACGCGTATATCCTCACGCGGAAGTGGGAGGGGTGCAGCGGGGCCTACGCCATCGAGTTCCCGCGCGACCCGCTGCTCACGGTTGTGGAGGGGAGCACGAGCAACGTCATCGGCTTGCCGATGGAGTCGCTCGGCCGGGCGCTCACGGCGATCGCAGCGCTTCGCTGAGCAGCCCGACTTTCAGCGCCACGTTCGCCAGCACCAATTCGCGCTCGGCCGGGGTCGTTGCTTTGTCGAGTTCCTTCACGAGCGCACTGCCGACGATCACCCCGTCGGCGATTTCCTTCAATGCCTTCACATGCTCCGGCTGACTCACCCCGAAGCCGACGCAGAGAGGCAAGTCGGTCGCGGCCCGCAGGCGCTTCAGCAACTCTTGAATTTCCCCCGAGATCGCCGAGCGCTCGCCGGTGATGCCGACCAGACTGACGACGTAGACGAAGCCGCTGCACGCCTTCACGATGGTGTCGAGCCGGTGCGCCGCCGTCGTCGGCGACACGAGCAAGATCAGCTTGAAGTCCACATCCCGGCAGTGCTTCGCCAGCTCCTCCGCCTCCTCGGCGGGGAGGTCGGGCACAACGGCCCCGCTGAACCCGGCGGCCTGCGCCTGCTTTAGGAACTCCGCGGCTCCGCGCTTGTAGATGAGCGAGTACGACGCCATCGCCACGAGCGGAGTCGTCCATTCTGGGGCGTTCGTCACTTCGCCGACGCTCGCGAACAGCTCCGCGAGCTTCAGTTTGTTCCTGAGCGCACGGGTGTAGCTGGCTTGAATCACCGGTCCATCGGCGATGGGATCGGAGAAGGGGAAGCCGACTTCGATGAGGTCGGCCCCGGCCTTCGCCGTCGCGCGCAGCAGTTGCTGCGTGAAGGGGAGATCGGGGTCGCCGGCCGTGAGGAACGGCATGAAGGCCTTGCGCTTCTCGGAGCGCAAGCGGGCGAACAGGGAGTCGATGGGATTGGGCACGGGTACCAAGTTGGGAGGGAGGGAATTAAAT
>JAYVTJ010000343.1:0-2136 GCA_043774415.1 Fimbriiglobus sp.
TGATCGGCGTCGGAGCGTGGCAGCTCTATATTACGTCGGTCGTCGGGGACGCGGTGCGATATTCGCTGGCGGGGGTATCGGTTCTGTTCCTCGCGGGAGTCGGATTGAGCCTGTTGCGGCCTGTGCAGGGGGAGTGGAAGCGGGCATAATGGCGGAGTGGGAAATCCTTGGAGGAGATGGCGATGGCTTATAGCGATTTCACAATCTCGAAACTCAAGCACGACTGCGGGCTCACGGTCGTCGAACGGCAAAACATATTCGCGGGAGTTCCGGACATCGACCTGCCGGCGGGATTGGAAGCGACGCTGACGCGCTACCTCCCCCTCGCCCAAAACATGAACACGGAGAAGGGCCGTTCGGAAATGCTGATCGCGCCGATGCTCTTCGAAGTGAAATTCCGGAATCCCGACAAGGTCAGCATCTTCTCGGGGATCGAGTTCTCTGTCGATCCGAGTGCGGGTTTGAATGGACGCTGCGATTTCATCGTGTCGCGCAACCCGCTCCAACTCGCGCTCACGGCGCCCGTCTGCATGCTGATGGAGGCGAAGAAGGAAGACATCGTCGCCGGCATCCCGCAGTGCTTGGCCGAGATGGTGGCCGCCCAGCGCTTCAACCGCGCGGAAGGCATTCCGGATGGGCCTATCTACGGGGTCGTCACGACGGGTATCCTCTGGCGGTTTCTGCGCCTCGATGGTACGGACGCCACCGTGGATTCGGTCGAATACTTCATCAAAACCCCCGGCGCGATCTTCGGCATCTTGAACGCGATGGCACTCGGAACTCTGCCGAACTCGGTCGCGTAGCGACTCACACCTTCGCGCGTTCGCCGAACACCTCATACAGCATCGCGGCCCCGTCCGGGCCGACGGGATTCTCCTTCACGCAGAGATCGACGATCTTCCCCAAGCGCTCCGAGCGGGAGAGCGCCGCGGCTCCGGCGTCGCCGATGCGGTTGCGCCAGAAATCGAGGTGCGTGAAGTTCGCCGCGAATTCGCTCCCGGCGAGGGCTGCGGCACCGCGATCCCCGCATTCGTTCTCGCGCAGAACCAATTCCCGATAGCGCAGCAGGTGTTCGCTCTCCGCGAGGGCTTGCACCCCGTCGTCGCCGATGCGGTTCATCATCAGGTTCAAGCTCGGCGAGTTCAGCCGGGCGAACATCGGCGAGGCGACGAGCGCCCGCAAGCCCTCATCGCCGATGCCGGTGTTCGGGAAGCTCACCGCGCTCAGCGAATTCGCCAGCGGCGATTCGCACAGCGCGATCATCCCCGCATCGCCGATGGGGCTGCCGACGAGGTTCCACTGTGCGAGGTTGCGCAGAAACGGCGACGCGATGACGGCGCGGACGGCGGCCGTGGTCACGGGGCCGATATCGAGCGAGGAGAGCGATTCGAACGGGATCGTGGCCAAGATGTGCGCGGCCGCAGTGCTGTCCGCTGCATTGCGGGCTTCGAGTGCAATCAGTCGGCGCACGTCGGCGTCGCCGAGTTCCCGGAGAAATGCGGCTCCGCCCTCGACCGAAAGCGACCGGACGGCGCGGAAGTTCGGACAGCGGAAGAAGCGGGCCCACTCCTGCGGCGGATGTTCGTCCGGACTGCTCATGCGGCCGGGCCCCGCGGTCGAAAACTCGGCGAACTCCTGCCCGCGCCGCCGGATTCTCAACCCGATCCGCCCGACACATTCGGGCGGGAGAACGAGGCGCTCGAATGCATCCGCCCCCATTCCGGCGAGGTTCACCTGTTCGAGCCAATCGCCGGCGGGCGACCCCATCCACGCCCGGAGTGCGGGGTCGAGGAGCCACCCGGGCGCGTCGACATCGAAGCGGATCAGCCCGCGTCGGAAACCCAGTTGCCAGTCGCGGACATAGGCCTCCGAGCGCGGGGCCACCATCCTCAACTGACGGTTCGCATCGGAACCGTAACGCATCCCGACGAGCACCGGCTTCAGATCGCCGAGCCACGCTTCCGAATTCGATTGCAGCAGACTGCGTTCGAGTGCCTTCAACTCATCCTGCTGAACCGCATCCGCACTCGGATGGCTCAGCGCGATCTGCACCCGCACGAATGTCGCCCGATCCGAATCCCCCTGCTCGTCGAGCCAGTCGGCGAGCACGAGGCGCGGCATGTCGTCCGCCGGGGC
>JAYVTJ010000344.1:0-2665 GCA_043774415.1 Fimbriiglobus sp.
TGTATTGCAGATCGATTGTCGACCATTGCTACCGCCAATTGCAAATATTTGAACACTTCAGATACACATCCAGAACGAAACGCATCGTCGTGATACGTGGCTGCTCGTGCCGCGAGATGAGCGAACGTGGTCGATGAGATTGAGGAGCCCATACGGAGGTTCCTAAACATAGGTGCAAAGTTGTGGCAGGCAGCCAAACGATCGGCCTCGGTGGCTCTTCCCTCGACAAATAATTCGACAATTTCAATCGCTTTCCGCCCGGGGCGAACAGTCAATAGGCTCCAGCACACTCGACAGCAGGAGCAGGCGAGAAGGCGCAACTTGCGCAAACTCGCACGTCCGTGAACTATCGGCAGAAGTTCTCGCGTATCATTGCTTGTCAGCCATTCCTCTTCCGTCATCGCCCACCTCCCAATTCGTTTCGCTTCATCCTACCTTCTCCCCACTTCGACGCCATATCCAACGCAACTCCTTACCGAGCCGACGGATCCCGCCGACCGGCCAAATGATCCCAAGTTTTAGGTTCCGCTGCTTTCGGTCGTTTCGGTCATTTCAGTCGTTTCGCTGCTTTCGGCGGAGGGGGTAGCAAAAGCGACCGAAACTGAAACCTAAAACCGCCGACCTCCGAGAATCGTCGGAAAACCCGCCATCACTTGGCCTCGCCGAAGGCATTCGCTTTGCCGTAAGATACCCACAACCACCACGAGCACGGCACCGAGGGTCGCATGGGCGAGCGCTACATCTTCAACATCCACAACCTCACGAAGCACTACGGCAAGACGCACGTGCTCAAGGAAGTGCAGCTCTCGTTCTACCCCGGCGCCAAGATCGGCGTGCTCGGCAGCAACGGCTCGGGCAAGAGTACGCTGCTGCGCATCATGGCGGGCGAAGACAAGGAATTCATGGGCGAAGCCTGGCCCGAAGCCGGTGCCAGCATCGGCTACGTGCCGCAGGAGCCGCACCTCGAACCGGGCACGACGGTGCTCCAGAACATCGAAGATGCCGTGGCGCCGATCCGCGCGCTCACGACGCGCATGGACGCACTCGCCGAGAAGATGGCGACCTGCTCCGAAGACGAGTTCGAGAAGATCTCCGATCAGATGGGCCGCGTGCAGGAGGAGATCGACGCCGCCGACGCGTACAACCTCGACCGGCAACTCGAACTCGCGATGGATTCGATGCGACTGCCGCCGTCGGATGCGCTCGTGGATCGCCTTAGCGGCGGCGAGAAGCGCCGCGTCTTCTTGTGCAAAACGCTGCTTCAGAACCACGATCTGCTGCTGCTCGACGAGCCGACGAACCACTTGGATGCCGAGAGCGTTTACTGGCTCGAGCGCCACCTGATGCAGTACAAGGGGGCCGTCGTCGCCGTGACGCACGACCGCTACTTCCTCGATAACGTCGCCCAGTACATTCTGGAACTCCACGCGGGGCGCGGGATCCCCTACGTCGGGAACTACTCGTCGTGGATGGAGCAGAAGGTCCGCCGGATGAAGACGGAGGAGAAGCAGGAATCGGCCCGGCAGAAGCAACTGACGCGGGAGATCGAGTGGTCGAAGATGGCGCCGCGCGCCCGGATGGGCAAGAACAAGGCCCGCCTCGCGGCGATCGACAAACTGCAAGCCCAGACGATGGACGACCGCGACGACGAACTGCTGATCCAGATTCCCCCCGGCCCGCAACTCGGCGACCTCGTCATCCGCGCCGAGGGCGTCAAGAAGGCCTACGGCGACAACCTGCTGTTCGACAACCTCACGTTCGACCTCCCGAAGGGTGGCATCGTCGGCGTCATCGGGCCGAACGGCGCGGGCAAGACGACGCTCTTCCGCATGATCGTCGGCCAAGAGACACCCGACGCCGGGACGCTGACGGTCGGCAAGTCGGTGCAGTACGCCTACGTCGATCAGAGCCGCGAATCGCTCACGCCCACGAACACGATCTTCGAGGAGATCACCGGCGGCACCGACTACATCATGCTCGGCAATCAGCGCATCGCCAGCCGGGGATACGTGGCGCGGTTCAACTTCAAGGGACCGGACCAGCAGAAGGTCGTCGGCAATTGCTCCGGCGGCGAGCGCAACCGCATCCACCTGGCCAAGCTGCTGCGCAGCGGGGGGAACCTCCTGCTGCTCGACGAACCGACGAACGACCTCGACGTGGAAACCCTGCGGGCGCTGGAAGAGGCGCTCATCAACTTCGGCGGCTGCGCCGTAGTCATCAGCCACGACCGCTGGTTCTTGGACCGCATCGCGACGCACATCCTGGCCTTCGAAGGCGACGGCCAGACGACGTGGTGCGAAGGGAATTTCCAGGTGTACGAGGAGCAGCGCACTGCGAGATTGGGAGATGTGGCGAGCCGGCCTGCGAAGATGAAGTATCGGAAGCTGACGACGTGAGTTCGTCCTTCGTCATTGGTCCTTCGTCATTCGGCCGAGACGGAGACTACGAGTGGCAACGGTTTCCTTCCATGAGTTGACGGTGTATCAGGTCGCCGAGCAGTTGTGCGACGCGGTCTGGGATATCGTTCGGGCTTGGCCCGGTCTTGCTCGGGATACCGTGGGAAAGCAACTCGTACGAAGTGCGGATAGCATCGGAGCGAACATCGCTGAGGGAACTGGCCGGGGCAGCTACGCAGACAACAAGCGATTCATCAAGATCGCACGCG
>JAYVTJ010000345.1:0-5829 GCA_043774415.1 Fimbriiglobus sp.
TGGGGCCATTCGTGGAACTGCTGGCCCTGTGGGAAGCGCCGGAATGGGAAGGCCTGTGGGTCGCCGCCTGACGCAGTGCCAAAATCCGGAGGCACACCCTATCGGCGTATGGCCTTGACCCGGCGGCGATGGGGGACTATCCGCACCGGCATTCCATCGATCATCGGGCGGGGGAAGCCGTGAGCTGGCGAATCGTCCTGTGCGCCACGGCGTTCGCGCTCGGTCTGGCCGGGTGCCGGACCCCGCCCGTTTACGAGAGTGCGCCGCTCCCGCGCTTCCTCGTCGATCCGGCGCCGGCGGCGATCCCGACAGTCGCCGAGCCTCCGGCGGTCCCGGTCTCCCAGCGCCCCGTCGTCACATTGCCCGACGCCGTCCGCGAATGCGTGCTCAACAACATGCGGCTGAAGGGCGCCGAAGAGCAGGTCCGCGAGGCCCAAGCCGACTACATCACCGAGTCGCTGATTCCGAACAGCCAACTGATGGCCGACGCGCAGCTCCTGCCGGTGTCGATCGTCAACTTCGATAACCAAGCCGGGCCGCCGCAGTACGATGCGCTCCTCACCGTGCCGATCGATTGGTTCGTGTTCGGGAAGCGCGTCGCGGCCCGCGCCGCCGCCCGGTTGAACGTCGACTATTCGCAGGCCGTGTTCGCCGATCAGATCCGCCGCGAGATCGCGCTGACCGTGGACGGTTTCTACGACGCGCTCGAAGCCGACATCGCAGTGAAGCTGGCCGAGAAGGACATCGCGGCGCTCAAAGCCCTCCAAATGACGGCGAAGGAATTCGGCAAGACGGGCACCGAAGTGCAGCGGGTGCAGTTGGCCGTGCTCGATGCCCAGCGGGAACTGCGCAAGCGCCGCGCCGCCGCGGAGACGACCAAGTCCAAATTGCAGGCCCGCATGGGTCGCCCGCCGGACACGCCCGATTTCGTCGTGAGGGGAACGCTGGCGCTGAAAGCCTCGGCGCCGGCGCTGACCGCGACGCAGGCCTGGGCGATCGCGGAGCGGAACCGGCCCGACCTCGAAGCGGGGCGCCGCGCGATCGCGGCGGCGGAGGCGAGCATCGTCCGCGAGCGCAAGCGGGGATTGCCGCAGATGTCGGTCACCACCGGGGCGGACTACCAGGATCAGATGCGGATCACCGGCTTCCGCAACGCGTGGCTCTGGACTGTGGCGGTCAACAGCACGCTGCCTCTGACGGACCGCAACCAGGGGAAGATCCTCTGGGCGCAGGCATCGGCGCGGAATGCGCGGGCCAACTTGGGCATGGCGACCGCCGACGCCCGGGCCGAAGTGGAACAGGCCGTGGCCGAGTACACCGAAGCGGTCGAAGGGGTGACGGGGGAAGATGTCGCCTCGCTCCGCACGGCCCGCGAAGTCCGGGACGCGACCCTCGAAGCCTACAAGAAGGGCACCAAGGATCTCGTCGATGCCCTCGATTCGGAGCGGGCCTACCGGGATCGGGTCCGCAACACCCTCGGCAACCTCACCGACTACTGGCAGGCGCTGAACCGCCTGAACGCCGCCGTGGGCCAGCGCGTCCTCACCGCCGTCGAAGCGGAGAAGGACACCCTGCTCGACGAAGCGACCCCGAAAAAGTAATCGCCTTGCAGAGAACCATTCCCCTGACAACACTGCGGCTCCCGCTTACGCTGATGGCATGGCGAAGAAAAAGGTCCGCGTCGAGTTCCGCAAGAACCGGAACAAGCCGCCGCGGGCGAACGACATCACGACTCAGTTCCAGGGCGATGCCGCGGGCGTCGAGGACGCGCAGTCCGGCGAACGCGTCCGCGCCAAAGGCGACATCTCCCGGCACCGCACCATCATCCAGGACGACGGCGAAGCCCAGATGCCCTCGATGAAAGAGGGGGGCGAGGTCCGCGTCGGCCGGGTGCTGCGCGTTCACGGGCTGTTCAGCATCGTCGAACTCGACGACGGCTCCGTCGTGCGCTGCGGCGTCCGCCGGCTGCTGAAGTCGCTGCTCACCGACGAGCGCAGCATCGTCACGACGGGGGATCGCGTTTCCATCCGGCTCGCCGATCCGGCGCATTCGAGCGAGGAGCAGGTCGAAGGGATGATCGAGCGCGTCGAGCCGCGCCGGGGCGTGCTCACGCGCGCCAGCCGGCGGCGCGAGCACGTCCTCGTCGCCAACGTCGATCAGGTCGTCATCGTGATGTCGCTCGTCCAACCCGACCTGAAGCCGCACCTCATCGACCGCTACATCGCCACGGCCCACCGCGGGGAGTTGCAGCCGATCCTCTGTTTGAATAAGGCCGACCTCGCCGATGCCGTGGAACTCCAGCCGATGATCGGCGCCTATTCGCAGATGGGCATCCCGACTCTGCTCACGAGCGCGACGACCGGCATCGGGTTGCCCCGCCTGCGCGAATTGCTCGCGGATCGGGCCACGGTCTTCTCGGGGCAGAGTGGCGTCGGCAAGTCGTCCTTGCTGAACGCGATTCAGCCGGAGTTGGCGCTGCGCGTGAAGACCGTGAGCGAGCAGAACCACAAGGGCCGGCACACGACGACGACGGCCGAACTCATCCGGCTCGAAACCGGTGGCTGGGTCGTCGATACGCCCGGCGTGAGGCAGCTCCAGCTCTGGGATACGCGGCCGGAGGAGGTCGAGATGTACTTCCGCGAGTTCCGTCCGTTCATCGCCCGCTGCGGCTTCCCCGATTGCACCCACACGCACGAATCGACCTGCGCCGTCAAGTTCGCCGTGGAGCGGCGCCTGCTCAGCGAACGCCGCTACATGAGCTACTTGGGTATGTTCCACGGACTCGACGAAGAGTGATGGGATGCGGCTCGAGCAGACTACTGGAAACAATTCCATCAATTCCGTTTGACGTGGAGCAATTGATCGCGTATATACTGATATACTCAGTTTCACCAGTCATAAGGATCGTGCACCCGTTTCTGAACGAGCAAGTAATCGAGGCTGAAGACATCGAACCGGGGCACGGCGGGTCTCGCCGACTCGACCACGCCCTACGGCTCTGCCAAATTCCGTAGGCACACCCACCCGTGGAAAGGGGCTTCGCCTTCCCGTTGACCCGAGTGCCGCGCATTTCTATCATGGGCAATCTGGATCGAACGCACCGATCGCCCGGCCTTTTCCGGCGTCTCCACGCCACCACGGATCTCCCGCATGAACGCGGCTCAGCCCCAACCGACGACCCCCGCCGCCCCCGGTCCCGGCGGCGCCGTCCCGCCCGTCGCCAAGGATCCCAATCTGGTGATGCAGAAGGAGCTGGAAGACAACTCGCTCTACAACTGGCTCCGCGACGTCCCCGCCAAGGTGAAGTCGGCGAAGCTCGCCAACCCGAAGATCCTCGGCGCCGTGCTGCTCGTCGCCCTCGCCGGCGGCATCTGGTGGTGGTTCTCGGGCGAATCGAAGAAGACCGAAGCGATCCGCTGGAAGGAACTCAACAATTCGGCCTCGCCGGCCGAACTCGACAAGATCGTGAAGGACTACCCGAATTCGACGCAGTCGCTCATCGCCCGCCGCAATCGGGCCGAGGCGATGTTCGGCGCCGAGGGCACGGCGAAGCTCAACAGCGGCGACACCCGCGTCGCCGGCATCGAGAGCATCGACAAGGCCCGCGCGGAATTCGTCGCGCTCGCCGAGGAGTTCAAAAAGACCGGCGACAAGACGCTGCGGGCGAAGTGCCTGCGCCAGGCCGCCGAAGCCGAGGAATCGCTGATCGGCATTCCGAAGGCCGGGGCGCCGGTCCTCGATTGGGACGAGAGCCAGGATCGCGGCACCGTCGCGAAGGCCATCGAGTTCTACACCGATGCGGCCAAGGCCATCGGCGAGCAGACGACGGCCGGCGAGCGCTATGCGGCGCTCGGCAAGCAACTCCGGGAGAAGGCCGACCGCGCCCCAGGTGATGGGCTGCCGACGCCCCGGCTCGTCGGCAAGGCGATGCACACGATGATCGTGGCGACCAAGAAGGAGACACTCCCCATTGCCCCGGACAAGCTCGGCGTCCCTCCGAACGGCACCGACCCCAAGCCGCCGACAAAGCCCCTGAACCCGAATGCGACCGTCCCGACGGGCACTGGCGCCGAACCGAAATTGCCGACGCTGCCGCTGACGCCACCGACGACGAAGTGAACGAATCCGCAAGATCGACCCCACCCTCAAGGGCGGGTCGAAAGCTGTGAAGCCCCGTGAACGGGGCTCAGAAGATCGGTCGCAATCGCCCAACTGAGAGCCCCGTTCACGGGGCTTCACTCGTGTAGGCCCGCCCTTGAGGGCGGGTCGATCCTGCGCTCCCGAACATGGACGATATCCCTGAAGACGACGACGTGATCCCGGCGGTGACCGTGGCCGCACCGCCCGCCTACGCCCGTCAGCGCGACCCCGTCGAACTGCTCGTGAAGGTCAAGGCCGAGGGGATGCGGGTCGATCAGTACCTCCAAATCTTCTTCCACGATTCGAGCCGCTCGGAACTCCAGAAGGCCATCGCCGGCGGGCACGTCACGGTCAACGGCAAGCCGATCAAGGCGAGCTACAAGGTCCGCAACGACGACGAACTCTGGGTCCGCCTCCCGGCCCCGGTCCACGATGTCATCGTCCCCGAGAACATCCCGCTCGACGTGCTCTACGAAGACGAAGTCCTCGCAGTCATCAACAAGCCGCCGAACATGGTCGTCCACCCGGCGCGCGGCAACTGGACGAGTACGCTTGTCAACGCGCTGGCCTTCCGCTTCCAGAACCAGCTCAGCACGGCCAACGGCAACTACCGGCTCGGCATCGTCCACCGCCTCGACCGCGACACCAGCGGGGCGATCCTCATCGCGAAGGACGACAGGGCCCACAGCAAGCTGAGCATGCAGTTCGAGAAGCGCACGGTCTTCAAGGAGTACGTGGCGCTGGTCGTCGGCGAACTCGACCGCGACTCGGACTACGTCGAAGTGAACCTGAGGCAGCACCCGCATGAGCGCGAGAAGCAGGCCGTCGCGGCGGCGGACGACCCCGAGGGGAAGCCCGCGTGCAGCTACTACGAAGTGCTCGAGCGCTTCCGGGGCTACACCCTCGTGAAGGTGCAGCCGCGCACGGGCAGGACGCACCAGATCCGCGTGCACTTGGCGCACGTCGGCTGCCCGGTGCTCGCCGACAAGCTCTACGGCCGCACGTCGAGTTTCCGCCGCGTCGATCTCGTCCCCGGCATCCCGCGCGAAGACGACGGTGTGGTTTACCTCAGCCGGCAGGCGCTGCACGCCTTCCGCCTGCGCTTCAAGCACCCGGTAAAAGAGACGTGGCTGGAGATCGAAGCGCCGCTCCCCGCCGACATGCGCAGCGCGCTCGAAGCGCTGCGCGAGTTCCGCCCGCTGCGGCGGTGAGGCCACCTCAGTCCTTCGCCTTGTAGTCGCGCCAGAGCCAGCGGAGCTGCTCGGGGAGAATCGCCGAGCCGTGCTTGTGGTTGTGGCCGCCGTCCCCGAAGGCGGCGCGGTAGTCGTAGCCCTTCTCGCGGCACGCCGCAGCCATCGCCAGGTTCTGGAGGTGCCAGTCGCGGTCCAAGTTCTTCGGGCTGCGCAGATCGCCGGTGCCGTCCTGAAGGAAGACGCGGATCGGCTTCGGCTCCGCTTCCAAAATCTTCTTCGGGTAGACGTGCCCGCCCTTGATGTTCGTGAAGCTGCCGATGTGGCTGATGACCTTCCGGAACTCGTCGGGCTTTTCCCACGCCACGGTGAACGCGCAGATGCCGCCCGAACTCGCCCCGCAGATGGCCCGACCCTCGGGATCTTTCGTCAGGTTGTAGCTCTTGCCGACTTCCGGCAGCATCTCTTCGAGGAGGAACTTGGAATACTTGCCGCCGAG
>JAYVTJ010000346.1:0-2626 GCA_043774415.1 Fimbriiglobus sp.
TGGTCGATTCCGGCGCTTCGGGCCTGCTGATGCCCAAGAGGCTCGTCGCCAAACTCGGACTGACACCCTTGCGCTCCCGCGATGCCAAAACCGTCGGCGGCACGATCACCGTCCAAGTCTATCGGGCCGTCCGGCTCACACTCCAAGGCCGCGATTGCGTCCTTGACGTGACGGAAATCGGCGACGAACTGCCGGTGCTGATCGGCCAAATACCGCTGGAGAGCATGGACTGGGTCATCGACATGAAGGGCCACAAGCTCATCGGCAATCCCGCCCATGGCGGTGAGCAGATGATCGAAGCGTATTGAAGCTGTTCCGTCTGTGACGCTTGCAATAGCTTGCCGCATCCGTCCTCGACCCGTCGGGCACATCCATCCTTCGGTTCCGCTGCGAACCGCGTCACAATGTCCGCATGAACCTCAACGAGCTGCAGTCGGACATCCTCTCGTTCCGGCATTACCTCAAGGCCGAGCGCGGCATGGCGGAGAACAGCGTGCTCGCCTACGGCCGCGATCTCGCGCGCTATTCCGAATGGGTCGCCACGGTGCGGCTCTCGGATTACTTGAAGCCGACGCTGCGCGACCTCTCCCGCTACCTCGTCTATCTGAACGAGCAAACGCTCGCGGCGCCGACGGTCGCCCGGCACATCGTCTCGCTGCGGATGTTCTACCGCTTTCTCCGGCTCGAAGAGCGCGCCGATCAGACGGCCGTCGATCTGCTCGGTTCACCCAAGCTCTGGCAGCGCATCCCCGCCGTGCTCAGCCCCCCGGCCGTGGACAAACTCCTGAGTGCGCCGCGCGAGGGCGATCGCTTCTTCCTGCGCGATCGGGCCATTCTGGAAACGCTCTACGCCACCGGCTGCCGGGCGTCGGAAGTGGTGAACTTGCAACTCGCCGATTTATACCTCGACTCGGCCTTCCTGCGCTGCACGGGCAAGGGGAACAAGCAGCGGGTCGTGCCGCTCGGCCGGCCGGCGGTCGCCGCGCTGCGGGCCTATCTCGCGGCAACTCCGCCCTCGGCCTCCGGAAATGTCTTCGTCAGCAAGTCGGGGTTGCCGCTCTGCCGGATCCGCCTCTGGAAGATCGTCAAGTTCTACTGCGCCCGGGCCGGGCTGCCGACGGTCATCAGCCCGCACTCGCTGCGGCACAGCTTCGCCACGCATGTCCTCACGGGCGGCGCCGACCTGCGCAGCGTGCAGGAACTGCTGGGGCACGCGTCGATCACGACGACGCAGCACTACACCCACATCGACCGCGACCGGCTGAAGGCGATGCACAAGAAGTTCCACCCGCGCGGGTGAGAGCCGGTGCGATTCGAGCGATTTCTTTTTTACCGTAGCGGAAGTCGGAAGTCTGGCGCCTTCCGCTGCGGAGATCGAGAAGCTGCGTTACTTTCCAACCGCGAATGAGGGGGCGAGGTTGCTGGTCAGGTTCAAATTGAGCCACTGCCACTCTTTTTCGGCGCGGTACAGCGTGAATTCCCAAACGATGCCGCCGCGTTCGCACTTCTCGAGATACGCAGAGCGGATCAGCGACTTCCCGCAGGTTTCCGTGCGGATGAGTTCGAACTCGCCGGTCGATTTCCCGAGTGGTACGCAGGCCGCGTCGCGGAGCTTGACGAAACCTCCGACCGCGCCGGTGCGATCTCCGGCCAGGAGGAGGCTCTTGCCGGGGGCGGAGATCGCCTCGATGAGCTTCGGAATACCGCCCGCTTTGAGCGCGGCGACCCCGCTTCCGCACAGTTTCTCGGCCTCGGCACAGACGGTGGCGTTGCCGGCGGGGCGCAATTCGCGGGCCCACCCATCATTCAAACTGAACTCCTGCCATTGCCAATCGCCTCCTTCGGGCCGGTAGCACGTGAACTGCCACAGCATCGGCGAGCGCTCGTGCTTCTCGAAATAGCTGTAGCGCACGAGCGAGCGCCCGAGTTTATCGGTCCGCACGAATTCCAACCCGCCGAGTCGTTTGCCGAATTGGGCTTCCATCTGAATGGCGAGCAAAGCCAACGCCGCTTCCGCTGTCGGCCGATCCCCTTTTTTGAGTGATGTCGCCCCACCGCGAAACGCGACGTCGGCGAATGCGACCGGTCCGCGATCTGCGATCGCCTTCACCGCTGTCTGCACCAGTTTTTCGGCCCCGTCGCAGTTCGCAGTCCGCTCGGCGCCGGCCGAAAGAATCATCAGGACCGCGGCGAAGGAAGGGTGAAGCATGGCGTTTCGTCTCCGGTGGATCGCACTCGCCACACCGAGTAACTGTTCGCGGGTCGATCGTCAAGCCGCAGTCGAGGGGAGCTGCCTTTCTGGCTGGCCGCTGATAACTGAACGCTGACAACTGTCCCATTCCAAAATCTTTGCCGAATGAAACAGCGATTAGCAGAGGGCGATTCGCAAAGCGCGTCCACCTCGAGTTTCGAAGTGGGTGGGCCGACGGATTTCGGCGATCAGCAAGTCGCCAGAATGACCCACGGTCGGATCCGAAGTCGCCACCTCGGGATTACTGAGGATTCCGTTTCGCTTTCAGTGCTTTCGATGGTTTCAGTGGCTTCAGTGGCTTCAGTGGCTTCAGTGGCTTCAGTGGCTTCAGTGGCTTCAGTGGCTTCAGTGGCTTCAGTGGCTTCAGTGGCTTCA
>JAYVTJ010000347.1:0-3257 GCA_043774415.1 Fimbriiglobus sp.
CACGGATTCCGAAAACTTCCCGGAGAAGATCACTCCTTGATGACGACGATGCCGGCTTTTGCGACTTTCGCACGGATCGAATCGACGGCCGCGTCGGCGTCCCCCTTCTTCTTGTAGCCCTCGCTCGCGGCGGCGATGATCTGGCCGTTGCCCGCCTTCAGGCGCCAGCGGTACTCTTTTTTGTCGTCGCCGTAGACTTCGTACTTCAGTTTCGGATCGGTGCCCGACCGCATCACGTTTTCGACACCGGCCTTCGCATCGGCCATCGCTTTGTAGCCCTGACCGGGCGTCGCGAGGATTTCTCCGTTGGCCGCTTTCAGGCGCCAGCGGTACTCGTCGGCTTTGTCCTTGTAGATCTCGAACTTCATCTCCTTCTCGGGGTCGGCGGCAGTCGAGCGGGCGCCGATGAACGCGAGCGTGGTGGCGGCCAGAAGTGCGATCAGCGATTTGGACATGATGGAACTCCGATGGGGACGTGGGAGCGGCTCCGCGCGGCCGCCCTCCGAACTTACCCGACGGCCGCGGATTGCGGAAGAGTCGGACTTCTCACCCTTTGCCCGGCGCCCGGTTCTGCCACGCCTTCAACCACTCGTCGCGGAACTTCGCACGCGGGTCGCCGCGCGGATCGAATTTGGGAAACGGCGGCGGGCCGAGGGGCGGGCGGGGCCCGTCGATGACCTGGTGCTTCGCCGCGGCATGGCTGCGGTACTCGTAGCGCTTCTCGTCGAGCGCGGCCGTCTCCACCAAGTCGAACTCGATGGAGCCGAGGGTGTCGCCGTTCATGGTGCGCGTCAGCACGGCCCGGCGCACGATCTTCGTCTTCGGATCGAGTTCGATCTCGACCCGCGCGATCCTCGGCAGCGGACTGCTCGGGTTGCCGCGGAGATTCGCCTCGATGCGGATCGGCTCGTCGGCCCCACTCGCTTCGCGCTTCAAATCATATTTCTCGAGCATCTCGGCGAGGGTGCTGACGAGGCGCAGGCTCATCATCTCGCAGAAGCGGGCCAGCGGCTCGGCGAGGTCGTCCGCTTCGTAGAGCAGCACGCGGTCGGGCCGGGGCAGAATCCAGACGCGGCCGCCGCGCTCCTGACCCCACTTCACCGGCAACCCGTCGGCGAACGAGGCTTCGACGTAGAACTGAACGCCGCGGGTCCAGAGCTTGGCCTTCTTGGCGATGGGCCGGAAGGGGAAGCGACGCTGGAACGGAGTCGCATCCCAATCGGCCTTCACGTCGTAGATGCGGTCGGATTTCTCGGTCTCATGGGCGAGCTTCGATTCGCGGATCAATTCGGCGGCGCCGATCGGTTTCGGTTCGGGACCGATCGTCCCCGTGGATAAAAAGATCGCCAAACCGCAAGCGATGGTAACTCCGGTACTGAAGATCGCGCCGCGCACGAGCACCCGCCGGCCGATGCGGTGCTCGACGGTGCGCTGTGCGCGCACGCGGGCCAACATCGCCTGCGGATCCACCGTCGCCGCTTCGCGGTCGAGATGCTCGCGCACGGCGCGGTCGACGGGGTGCTCTTCAGATGGGTGCATCATGGATTCGGCTCCTCGGCCAAATAGGGCGCGAGGTACTGGGCGAGAGTCTGGCGGGCGCGGTGGACGAGGACGCCGGCGTTCGAGGTCGTGATGCCGAGCATCTCGGCGATTTCTTGTTGCGAATAGCCGAAGGCTTTCAGTTCCACGGCCGCGCGCTGCTGGGTCGGGAGCAGTCGTAATCCCTGCGCCATCGCAGATTGCAGTTCGCCGGCTGCGGCCGAATCATCGGGGGCGACGGCCTTCGGATCGGCGGGGTCTTCGGTGCGCCCGCCTCCGTCGGCATCGGATCGGGTCAGGCTGTAGGTGGGTTTGCGGCGGGTCCGCAGGTTGATGCAGGCGTTGCCGATGGCGGTGAAGAGCAGCTTCTGGCCATCGCGCTTGAGGTCGTAGGTGCCGGCCTTGGCGATGAGCCGGCAGTAGCAATCCTGCACGATGTCCTCGGCTTCGTGCTCGTTCCCCAGAAGCGACTTCGCATAGGCGGTCGCGCGGGGGGCCGTCTCCAGCACCCACGCATCGAGATCATGGGCGGTCACCCACGCATCGAGATCATGGGCGGTCGGCCCCGCAGCCACGGCTCACCTCGTGGAAGGTCAACACTTCGGAACCCGCGAAATTACACTCGGGAAAAGAATCGTCGCCGTGGAGGGCGAACCCCGCACGGCGACGACAATCCCGGATCGGTTGGCCGGCCGGCGTGTAAGCCGGGTTTTGTCCCGGTGGCGCCTCGCGGTTCCACCGGCGACGATCATTTCTCTAGCCCGACCATTGCTGGCCGGATCGAGCAGCCTACCCGAGAGTCGTAGCGGACCGGGCCGGTCCTGCTCTCTGCTTGGCCTTGCTTCCGGCGGGGTTTGCCGAGCCGGCGCGTCGCCGCGCCGCTGGTGCGCTCTTACTTTAAGGGCTTGCGCCCCGCACCGTTTCACCCTTACCGGGGAAGTGCGGAGTTCGGAGTGCGGAGTTCGGAATCGAAGAAAAGAGTTCTTCCACTCCGCATTCCGAACTCCGAACTCCGCATTTCCCCCGGCGGTTTCCTTTCTGTTGCACTGTCCCGCCCGTTGGCGGCGATACCCGGGAGTATCATCCGTTACCGGGGGTGGGGGTTACCCACCGCCGCGCCCTGTGAAGCCCGGACTTTCCTCCCCCCGACCCCTGCCGAGCGGCGATCGTCCCTCCGACCGTCCAACCGAACCTCCAGCATACGGGATGCACCGTCGGCCCGGAAGGTTCATCCGCGGCAATGCGGCAGTTGGGCACACGGCGTGCAGGAACTCGCGTTCTCGAAATCCCCTCTCCCCCGAGCGACGAATGACCCCCGAACCCGCTGCGCCGGCGAAGCCGGAAACCGTCGCCGAAAAAGCGGAGACCGCCCGCGATCTCCGCCCTATCGCCCTCGCCGGCTTCACCGCGATTCTGCTCGGCCTCTGCGCCTACCTCGCCATTCCCTTTTTGCCCGCGCTCACGTGGGGAATCGCCTTCGCCGTGATCGCATGGCCGCTGCACACTTGGCTGGTGCGCAAAATCCACCGCCGCGGACTGGCGGCGGGATTGACGACGGCCCTCGTCGCGGTGGCGGTCGTGGTTCCGAGCGCGTTCGTGTCGTATCAGGTGGCCCGCGAAGGGGCCGATGCGGCCGTGAAGGTGCGCGAGGAGACGGCCGAAAAGACGACCCAAGAACTGGCCGCGAAAGTGCCCGCGCTTTCGGGGGCCGTCTCGTG
>JAYVTJ010000348.1:0-2014 GCA_043774415.1 Fimbriiglobus sp.
GCCAGATGCGCTCGAGCACTTCGCGGTCTTCGCCCTTGGCCCGCTCGTAGCCGATGGCCAGCGGGAAGGCAGGCCGGGCGCCGCTGAGGTCGTCGCCATCGCCGTTCGCGAGGTCGTCGATGTCGTCGTGAATCTGGTAGGCGATGCCGAGGGCTTCGCTGTAGGCGCTCAGGATCGTGTGGACTTCGGGATCGGCTTCGGCGAACGCGGCGCCGATGCGGAGGGCGACTTCGAACGCGGGGGCCGTCTTGCGGCGATGGATCTCCGCGACTTGCAGCGGGGTCAGCGGCACGGGGTTGTTCGCCCACGTCAGTTCGGCACCTTGCCCGATACATAAGGCGCGGTGCCCATCCGCCGCGATCTTCACCATCTGCGCCCGCACGGCCGGCGGGGCTTCGGTCTCGGCGATCAACCGGTAGCCTTCGCCGAGGAGCAAATCGCCGACGTTCAGCGCCACGGGCACCCCGTGGATCGCGTGGACGGTCGCTTCGCCGTAGCGGAGGTCGTCGCCGTCTTCGATGTCGTCGTGGATCAAGCTCGCTTTGTGGAAGCACTCCACCGCGATGGCGAGTTTCTTGAGGTCGGCCGGGAACGCGGCTTCGGGATTATCTTGCAGGGCCCGCCAGGCGCACGCCGCGAGGAACGGCCGCCAGCGCTTGCCGGATTGGGCCAGCCAGTCGCGGCCGATGCGTTCGGTCTCGCTGTCGCCCAGGCCCATGATTTCATCTAGCGATTCGCGGGTGAACCAGGTATCGACCTCGGCGCGGACGACTTCCAGATCCATGCGGAAGGTGCGGTCGTCGCTCGTGAGGTGAATGAACTCCCAGATCCACTCGACATCCACGGCCGTGTCTTTGCAGTCGTCCTGCAGCAGCGGGATGGCGACACCCGGAATGGCCGCGGCTTCCATGTAAGGGAATGCCTTTTCGAGCACCGAGAGGCACGAAACGCCGATGATGGCGTCGATCTTTCCGGTTTGGATGATGGCCATAACGAGGGCCGACCCCTCGGCGACCAGCACGGCATAACCGAGTTTCTCGGCTTCGTTCTGGAGGTCTTGGATCGTGCAGAGTCCGCACTGCTTGCAGAGCAGGCCGAACTCGTCGAACGGGGCCGGGCAGCGGTCTTCGACGCGCAGGCACTTCGGCAGCAGCAGCAGTCGGCGCTCGAACGGCACGGTGGCGAGCGCCTCGCGGGAGGCTTCGCTGTTGATGACGACGGCGATATAGTTGCCGAACTTCTCGTCCAGCCCCGTGTAGCCGATGAGCTTGTCGGCGTGGATCTTCAACTCCGCGGGGGAGAGCGGGATCACCGGCTTCTCGCGCTTCACGTAGCGCTGCGCCAGCGTCCGGACCAGCTCGCGCTGTTCTTTCGTCTGGGGGATCGTCTCCTGCGGCGCGCGGTCGCTCTGAATCGGCAGAGCGCGGGGAAGGGTCAACAGGGGAAGCAGCATTATAAATTGATCCCGCTGGAGGATTTCAAAACGGTGTGGCCTTCGCTGCGGAGATACCAGAGCAGATCCGATCGATCCGGTTCGGGCCACTCGCATAAGAGTGTCTCGGCCACGCGAAAGGCTTCCGGAGTGCCCAATCGGAACAGCGATTCGACCGCGAGATGGCTGACCCGAATAGTTCCCATCAAGCGAGTCGCATTCGCCGAGTCCTCGGCCGCTGCGACCAATTCTTCGATGGCCTCGGATACTTCCGGCGACGGTGCGAGCGCGCGGATCGCGTTGGAACGCACCAGCGCGTTCGGATGCTGACGGAGTTCGCGGAGTTCGCGGAACGTAGTCGCTCCGGTCAGGATGCGGTCGATCAGTGATTGCGGAGACGCGTTGACAGCGATCATCGGATTTCTCCGAGGAGTTCCAAGACGCGGGCTTTCATTTGTTCAACGATACGCGGGACCATTTCGGAGCAATCCGCTTCGCGGGCCGTACGGATTTCTTCCAGGTAACCGCGGACTTCCAATTTTGCGAACAAGCGGAAATCTTCCATGAAAGGGCGCAGACCCG
>JAYVTJ010000349.1:0-3791 GCA_043774415.1 Fimbriiglobus sp.
CCGCACTCTCCCGGAACCTCCGATGCGCCGACTCCTTCCCCTGCTGCTCCTCCTCGTTCCCCTGACAGCCCGCGCCGCCGATCTTCCTGTGCCGCCGTCCGAAGCGGCCGCGAAGTTCACCCTGCCGAAGGGGTTCCGCGCCACGCTCTTCGCCGGCGAACCGGACATCGTCCAGCCCATCGCCTTCACCTTCGACACCCGCGGCCGCATGTGGGTCGTCGAGTGCCTGAGCTACCCCAAGTGGAGCCAAGACGGCAAGGGCGGCAAAGACCGCGTCGTGATCCTCGAAGACACCGACGGCGACGGCAAGTTCGACAAGAAGACCGTCGTCATCGACGACGGCGTGAATCTCTCGGGCATCGAACTCGGCTTCGGCGGCGTCTACCTCTGTTCGAGTCCGAACCTGATTTTTGTGCCGATCCAGGACGACAAGCCGAGCGGCAAACCGGAAATCCTGCTCGATGGCTGGAACATCAAGGACGCCAAGCACAACGTCTTCAACTCGCTCATTTGGGGGCCGGACGGCTGGCTCTACGGCTGCAACGGCATCCAGACCAAGTCGTACGTCGGCCGGCCCGGCACCGCGCAGAAGGACCGCCCCTTCTTCGATTGCGGCGTCTGGCGCTTCCACCCGACCAAGAAGGTGTTCGAGGTCGTCGCCAACGGCACCACGAATCCGTTCGGCCTCGACTTCGATGAACACGGCGAGATGTTCATCACGAACTGCGTCATCGACCACCTCTGGCACGTCGTGCCGGGGGGCCACTACACGCGCATGTACGGCACCGACCCGAACCCGAACGTGTACGGGGCGATGACGAGCGCCGTCGATTACAAGCACTGGGGCAGCGGCGCCTGGACCGATAGCCGCGCCGATCAGAAGACGGGCGCGCTGAAGAAGGAGCACGACGATGCCGGCGGCGGACACGCCCACAGCGGCGCGGCCATCTACCTCGGCGAGAACTTCCCGGCCGAGTACCGCAACACGCTCTTCACCTGCAACATCCACGGCAACCGACTGAACAACGACGGCCTCGAACGGACGAAGACGGGCATGAAAGGCGTCCGCCGGCCCGACTTCCAGTTCGCCAACGACCCGTGGTTCCGCGGCATCTGCGTGAAGGTCGGCCCCGACGGCGGCCTGTACACGAGCGATTGGTCCGACACCGGCGAATGCCACAACTACCAAGTGGTGGACGCGAGCAACGGTCGGATTTACCGCACCGTCTACGGCGAGTGCAAGGCGTGGCAGAGCGATGTGGCGGCGATGAAGACGGACGACCTCGTGGTCGCGCTCTATTCGCAGAACGAGTGGCTCGGCCGGCAGGCCCGCCGGGTGCTGCAGGAGCGCGGCGTCGCCGGCGAAGATGTGGCGAAGGCAATCCTGGGCTACATGTGGGACCAAGACAAGCCGATCTTCCGCAACTACGAACGACGGGTCTGGGCGCTCGCGGCGGTCGGAGCGATCACGAAGGCGAGCTACGCGAAAATCGCGAACGAGGATCACTTCGGCTTCTGGCACCTGCGCTTCGGCTGCGAAGCCGGCAGCCCGGAGGCCATCGCGAAGTACGCGAAGATGCTGAAGTTGACCGAACCCATCGGATACCGCATCGACCTCGCATCGATCTTCCAACGCCTCCCGCTCGAAGCGAAGTTCGACCTCTACCCGACGCTCGTCTCGAAGCCGACGGACGACGCCAACCTCGCATGGCTGACCTGGTTCGCCATCGAACCGCTCGTGGCTGTGCAGCCCGCCAAGATGCTCGAGCAACTCGAAGTCGTCAAGATACCCCTCGTCCGTCAGAACCTCATCCGTCGCTATGTCCTGCTGCCGCACAAAGACGAAGCCGATGCGCTGTTACAAATCACTCGGTGGCTCGACCGGCCTGACCAACAGTTGAAGTTGGACATTCTTAAGGGATTGACCGATGCCTACGCCGACCGATCGACCGCGAAGCCGCTGCCGAAATGGGAGACGGTGAACTACATCATCGGCCAGTCGGACGAGACGCGCGAACTGGGGGACGCCCTGAGCGTGAAGTTCGGCGACCCGATCAAAATCGGAATGATGAAGCAGCGCATCCTGCAGAAGGGCGATTCGGCCGCGGCGCGGCAGTCCGCCATCCGCCTGCTCGCCGGGGCCAAAACCGAAGGACTTGCCGCCATCCTGCTGCAAGCGCTCGCCGACGATCAGGTCCGCGGCGCAGCTCTCCGCGCGCTCGCGGCCTACCCCGACGACAAAACCGCCGACGCCATCCTGAAGGTCTACCCGAAGCTCACCGCCGAGGAGAAAGCCGACGCCGTGCAGACACTCGCCGCGCGGGTGAGCACCGCCATCGAACTGCTCGACGCGGTCGAGAAAGGGAGCATCCCGAAGGCCGACATCACCGCCTTCACCGCCCGGCAGATCACGGTCCACAAGGACGCCGCGCTGCTGAAGAAACTCGGCACCGTTTGGGGCGAAGTGAAGCCGGCGAGCGCCACCCGCGTCGTGCAGATCAAGAAGTACAAGGAGCTGCTGACACCCGAGGCGATGAAGAGTGCGGACCCGTCGAGCGGCCGGGCCATCTTCACGCGGAATTGTGCGACCTGTCACAAGCTCTTCGGCGAGGGCCAAGCCGTCGGCCCGGAACTCACCGGGGCGCAGCGCGGCAACCTCGATTACATTTTGGAGAACGTCGTCGATCCGAGCGCGGTCGTGGCGAACGAGTACAAGATGCACGAGTTCCAACTGCTCGACGGCCGCGTCGTCACGGGCATCGTGAAGCGGGAGACTCCGCAGGCCGTGACGGTGCGGACCGTGAACGAGGAACTCGTACTCGTGGTGAAGGACATCGAGAAGCGCAAGCCGACGCAGAACTCGGTGATGCCGGAGGGGCTGTTCGACGCGCTGAAACCCGAGGAGGTGAGAGACTTGGTGGCCTACCTGATGGGCAAGGGGCAGGTGCCGCTGCCGAAGTGAGGCGGTTGCGAAGGCGCGGCGAGGACGGGTAGAATTTTTCCGAGGAGGAGGATGCGATGGAGTACACACCGGAACAACTCGCCGCCATTTACGCCGAGGCCAAGAAGAACTTCACGGTCGAAGACCAGCTGGAATACTTCAACCCGCACATTCCGATTTATCCTGCGGAAGAAGTGCTGGCAGAACTCGAACGCGACTTGCTGCTCCGGAAGGGAAAGCACGATGGCTCCGATCGTCCACCGGCGCGAGCCGACCACTCTCCGCGTTCGATACCGGTTTTCACTTCCGAGCAACAGGCGGTCATCGACGCCGAACGGCAGAAGGCGCTCACCGTCGAAGAGCTCATCCGCCATATCGATGACGATGATGAAATCGACGGCACGCCAGAAACGTGGGAGATATTGCTCGCGAAGGTCGAAGTCTGGAAGAAGCAGAAAGCGGAGAAAACAAAGTGAATCCGACCCGCCGCGACTTCGTCCGCACCGGCGCCGCCCTCGCCGCCGCGACTCTCCCCCTTTCCGCTTCGGAGAGGGGGCCGGTGGGTGAGGTCTCCGCGACCGCCGATTCGGTCATCTTCCTCATGCTCACGGGCGGGCCGAGTCAGCTCGATACCTGGGATCCCAAACCCGATGCGCCGAGCGGAGTGCGCGGGCCGTTCGCGCCGATCCGCACCCGTGTGCCGGGGGTGCAGGTCTCGGAACTCTTCCCGAAGCTCGCGGGGATTCTGGACAAGGTCGCGCTGGTGCGCTCGGTCTACCACGACGGCCCCGCAATCCACGAAGCGGGCTTTCAACTCGTGAACAGTGGACGCCTGACCGGCAGTGGCCCG
>JAYVTJ010000350.1:0-2942 GCA_043774415.1 Fimbriiglobus sp.
CGATGTCGTATTGCCGGTGTTCCAGTGGGCGGAAGAATCGGGCACGATCACAAATTTCGAGGGGCGCGTCCTGCACCGCCGACCGACGGTGCGCCCGCCGCGCGGCGTCCGCGGCGATCTCGAGATCCTGCGCGAACTCGCCGAGCGGTTGGACCACGGCCATCAATTTCAATTCGAATCGGCCGAAGACGTATTCGCCGAGTTCCGCCGGGCCACCGCGGGCAGCACCGCCGACTACAGCGGCATCAGTTACGCCAAAATCGATTCGCAAGACGGCGTCTTCTGGCCCTGCCCGTCTGACGACCACCCCGGCACCCCGCGACTCTTCGCCGAGCGCTTCCACCACGCCGATGGCAAAGCGAAATTCTTCGCGGTCGAACACCGCCCCGGCGGCGAACACCCGGACGTCACCTACCCGTATTTCTTCACGACGGGTCGCTACAAGGAGCATTACAACTCCGGTGCTCAAACGCGCTTGGTGAGCAAACTCGTTCACGAGCGCCCGCGGCCGATGCTGCAACTCCACCCGACCGTCGCCGAGCGCCACGCGATTTTCACTGACAGCCTCGTGACACTGGAAAGCCGTCGCGGGCGGGCCGAATTCCACGCCGAAATCACCCCGGACATCCGGCCCGATACCTTGTTCGCCGCGTTCCACTGGGGAGGCCGCGACTGCGCGAATGCCCTGACGAATATGGCCCTCGACCCGATCAGCCGGATGCCCGAATACAAACTGGCGGCCGTGCGGATCGCGCGCGTGCAGACCACGGAGTGAGGATCGCTGAAGAAACGACTCGCGATCATCGGCAACGGCATGGCCTGCGGCCGACTGCTGGACGAACTCTTCCGCCGGGGCGCAGGGTTGGCGTTCGACGTCACCGTCTTCGGGGAAGAACCCCACGGCTGCTACAACCGCATCTTGCTGGGGCGGATTCTGGGCGGCGGCACGGCCGAGGAGATCACGACGAAGCCGCGGGCATGGTACACCGACCGCGGCGTGACGTACCACTCGGACACGCTCGTGGCGAAACTCGATCCGCCGACGCGGACGCTCTTCACCAAAGATGGCCAAGCGCTGCCGTACGATGTCGCGGTGATCGCGACCGGTTCCGCCCCGTTCATTCCACTTCTCGACAACCTCACGAAAGCAGACGGTTGCCCGAAGGACGGCGCGTTTGTCTTCCGCACCGTCGAGGACTGCCAGCGAATCCGAGCCTATGCCCGCCCGGCGTCGTCGGCCGTGGTTCTCGGCGGCGGTTTGCTCGGGCTCGAAGCGGCCAAGGCGCTTTCCGATTTGGGGATTCACGTCACCATCGTGCATTTGCCCGAATGGTTGATGAACTTGCAGGTCGACCGTCTCGGCGGCGAGTTCGTCCGGAAGGCCGTGGAAAAACTGGGGATCTTCGTCCGCACCGGCGTCGCCGCGACCGGGTTCACCGGCGGCGACAAGGTCGAGGGGGTCGTGTTGAACACCGGGGAAGTCCTCCCCGCCGACCTCGTCGTGATGGCCGCCGGCGTACGGCCGCGCGTGGCGGTGGCGGAAGCATCCAATATCCCCGTGAAGCGCGGCATCATCGTCAACGACTTGATGGCGACCGCGTCGCCCGGTGTCTTCGCGCTGGGCGAATGCGCCGAACACAACGGCGTCGTCTACGGGATCGTGCCGCCGATTTGGGAACAGTGCGAAGTCCTCGCCGACGTTCTCACGGGGACGAACCCGCTGGCGCGCTACCGCGGTTCCAAGCTCTACACGAAGTTGAAAGTCGCCGGGGTCGATGTCGCCAGTATGGGAGCTACGGAACCGAAACAAGATACCGACGAAGTGCTGCAGGTGTTGGAAGAGCGGCGTGGCATCTACCGCAAGTTGATCGTCCGCGATGGCAAGCTCGTCGGGGCGATCCTCGTCGGCGAAGGGGACACCGCCGCGGCGCTCGCGCGCTGGTTCGACCGCGGCGACTCACTCCCGGCCAACCGGCTCGACCTCTTATGCAGCGGCGAACTTTCCCCCGCCGCCAGCGATCCGGAAATCTGCAACTGCCACCACGTCTGCCGGTCGACGCTTCTCGCGGCGATCCACAACGGCGCAACCACGCTCCCGAGCTTGAGCGCGGCGACCCAAGCCGGCACCGGTTGCGGCTCGTGCCGGGGGCAGTTGGCGAACTTGATTTTGAAGACCGTGAAGAGCGCGGTGTGATGCGGGATCGCGTTTTGATCCCGGAGGGATCGTAGAGATTAGCCGGTGTGTCGAGCGGAGCGAAGACCACCGGATCGAGATTGGAAAATCGGCACGACCCCGGAGGGGTCGCAGAGGCGTACGGGAACAATCTGCGACCCCTTGAGGGTCGGAACAAAGGCGGACGGTTCCGGTGGTCTGCGACCACCGGCTAATCTCTGCAATCCCTCCGGGATTGGAGAGAAAGCAATAAACGTTTCGATCGCATCGCCCTACTTTTCGACCAGGAGCCGACACTTGTCCAAAGCGACCCCCGGCCAGCGAATGCGCGTGCTCTGGCTGAGCACCATTTCCTTCACCCTCATGTTCGCCGTGTGGTTGATGCTCGGGATGCTCAGCATCCCCATCAGCAAAGAACTCGGCCTGAGCGACTCGCAGCTGTATTGGCTCGCGCTCACCGCGATCCTCGCAGGGTCGATCCTGCGTTTCAATTTCGGCGTCTGGACCGACAAATACGGCGGCCGGATCATGATGACGATCTTGCTGCTGCTCACGGTGGTGCCCACCTTCGGTGTCAGCCTCATCGAAAACTACACCCAACTGCTGATCTGCGCGGCGCTCTACGGCATCGCGGGGAACTCGTTCTCGGTCGGCATCGCTTGGAACGCGGCGTGGTTCCCCAAGGAGCGTCAAGGGTTGGCCCTCGGCGTGTTCGGAGCCGGCAACGTCGGCGCCTCGGTGACCAAACTCGTCGGGCCGTTGCTCATCG
>JAYVTJ010000351.1:0-12636 GCA_043774415.1 Fimbriiglobus sp.
GCGCTTTGGCACGCTCGACTGACGCCCGGTCGCGCTGGACCTGCTTGTCGAATTCCGGCACGGAGAGCTTCGCGAGAAGCTGCCCCTTGGCGACGCGCGAGCCGTAATCGACGTGCTGCTCGCTGAGGAACCCGGACACCTTGGCGTACAGGTCGGCCGACTCGAACGGTTCGAGCGTGCCGGGCTGGATGCAGACCCGGTCGATCCCGCCGGCGCGCGGCGTCACGACTTCGACGCGGACGGGCTTGCCTTTGCCACTCGCGTCGGCGGTCTCCGGGGCGGGGTTGTGCGCGTTCACCCGGTTGATTCCGAACCATCCCGCCGCGGCGACGATCGCGACGACGGGTGGAGCGAACCACCAGAAGCGGGTGTGCGATCGCGGTCCGATGGGTCGGGGCGATAAGTCACAGGGGGATCGGTTGTTCAGCGGCGGCACGGTTCTTCCTCGAAGCACGGCGAAAGTCGACAATCCGCACGGTGATCCGCCGCCATTATCGCACGCAAGCCCCGCGTGAGGCCAATGAACGACAGGTCTTCCCATTGCGTTTTCGGCGATGGCCGAGTGCACGGATCCGCTCCGGAGTTCGACGCGCCGATCGCGGCGAATCATCACGCGGCGGCAGGTGCGGTCGGTGAGGCGTTCCGCATACCTGCGGCCCAGAAGGCGCAGCGAGCGACCGTCGCCGGTCGGTATCTGCCTCGGTTTCGGGCGTACAACGAGCCAGAGGTGAGGGCCGACGCTTGGAGATTATATTCTCGTGAATGTTTTCGTCCGGAAGTCGCCGCGGAACCTCCGGGGATCCGAAGCGTTGACTCCGCTCCCGCCGCGGGGAATACTGGCCCGCTGCGGGTTCTCGCAAAAGCCTCGTGCGGAGGAGGGCGCCATGCCGGACGACGAACCGATGGAGAAGATCATCCGGGCCCGGATCGGAGATGGATTCGTCCACTTCGATCCGGTGCCCATCGAAATCGCGTTCCACTTCATCCGGCTCCCCGATCCCACGCGGAGTGCGAGTCCCCTCGCCGCATCCCGGTGGCTGGAACGGGCCTACCAGATCTTCCTCACCCGCGATCGCAGCTATCAATTCGTCCGTCTGGGATCGTGGCCTAGGCTCCGGAGGGTGGTCGAAGCCGCCGGCTACCGGGTGTAAGTCCGGGACACGCGACCCGTCCGGGAAGAATTCGAGCCGGTCGGGATGGAGACCCTGGATCTGGACGAAGACAGCCGGGCCTTCCTGGGGGCGATCCGCGACCGCGACCGCGGCCTCTGGGTCGCGGCCCCGGGCGATCGGAACCGGAGGATCGCGGACGTCTGCCGGCTCTTCCCGAAGGCCCCCATCGTCGTGGTATGCCAGAGCCACCGCGAGGTCCACCGCATCGCGTCGGCGCTGAGGAGGGAATTGGACGAACCGATCAATTCGGCCCGGCGATCCGGACAAGACCACTTCGAGCGGATCGTGCGCCGCGGCGACGGGATCGAAGCCGTCGACATGCCGAAGGACGGTATCCGCCGCATCGCGGTCTGCACGCCGGCCGCGCTCTCGACGAACGCCAGCTCGGGCTTCGCCATCGCCGTCCTCGCCGATGCCGAAAACTCCGGCTGCGCCCAGTACTTCGAGTGCACGATGCAGCGGACCCAAAACTGGGTGCGGACCTACGGCCTCGTCCCGCCCGGGTGGTCGCCCACGTCGAGGCAGGGCCTCGCGATCGAATCGATCTGCGGAGGACGTCTGGAGCGTGCCCATCCCCCCAAGTGCCCGACTGTGGTGTTCCTGAAGTCGGGCGGTATCCGGCCGAAAGCCACCGCAGATCCACGCGAGCGCCGGCGGGCCCGGTACACCCTGCACGACGCTCGCAACAGCCGAATCGCCAGCATCGCCGAGGCTCTCCAGTTCGGCTTCCCCGAGAAGGCATTCCTGCGAATGCCGCCGCCCATGAGCGCCCTGTATCGGACTGTGTCCGCCGCCGCGGCCCTGCGTTCGGTCGCCGTGATCTGCGAGGACGTCGAGCAACTCGACGCGATGCGGCGGTATCTGCCCGACTGGACCGGATGGGATCTGAAGTGCCGGGGGTGGATCCCCGTCCGCTGCATCTGTACGGCCATGTTCGCGGAGAAGGTGGGGATCGGGGCTCGCGTCGCGATCCGGGCCGGGGGCGGGGGTGGACCGCTCCGGATCCGCTGGCGGACATTTTTCGACGACCCGCCGGGCGTTCCGGATCGCTTCGTCCTCGACTTCGCCGACCGCTTCGACGAAGCGGCGAAATCCGATGCGGAGCGCCGAAAGGTTTGGTACCATTGGACCGGCTGGTCCGTCCACGGCGATGCCCCCGGATCACCCGCCCGCCCAGTACCGACTCCCGCCAGGACACGCTCCCGCCGGTAGCCGGATACGGGGATGAGCTTCCGCCCCGCGGCGGACCTCATCGGTCGACAGGCGTTAAAGTTGTCCACCCGATCCGGTCGACGGGGATCGCACCCCCACCGTCGGGACCGAGTATCCGCCCGAGCTCCGGCAGAAGGATTCCCCGCCGCAGCCCGAGCCGACTCCGGTCGAGCCGCAACGCTATAGTCTCAGCTCTGGCTCCGGTCTTACCGGTCACCCGGTCGGATCGCCGCCCCGAAACAGCGGGCGACCGCCGCGACCAACGGCGTTTTAGCACCACTGGACGGCGTCGAAGGCGACGATGAATGCGAAGACCTGCGGGCTCCGCCTCGCACCTGCGAAAATCTGGCCCGTCGCCAGTGGGAGGGTCGCCAGGGAGGGCGGCCCGTCTCTTTTCTCTACGCGAACCGGCACCGATCCATGTCCGAGCACTCCGACGCCGCGCCGATCGACCCCGCTTCGCTCAATTGGCACACCGGCTCCTACCGGGAGCGCCGCCGCAAGCTGCGCCGGCTCGCCGAGCAGGTTCGCGGCGGCACGAGCGCCGCGGAGACGGTGGCCCCCCATATCCTGCCGTACATCGCCGATGCCGCGGCGCTGCACGACGCCTGGGACTACCTGGAGCGGCGGGGCGGTTCCGCACCGGGTCCCGACGGCGTGGCCTACGGTGATCGCGTCGAGGAGCGGCGCTGGGACGAGTGCCGGGCCATCGGCGGGCGGATCCTCGCCGGCGACTACCGGACCTCCCGGGAGCGCGTGAAGGAACTCGCCAAAGCCAGCGGGGTCGGCACCCGGCCCATTTCGCTCATGTCGATCCGCGACCGCGTCGTCCACCGCGCCGCGGCCTGCGCGCTGCAGCCGTTCGTCGAACCCACCCTCGACCCCCATTCGCGCGGTTTCCGCGTCGGCTGCGATCGCCGGCACGCGCTCGCCGCGGCGGAGATCTACAGCTTCCGGGACGGCCGCACGGCGTGGGCGACGGCCGACCTCCGCGACGCGTTCCAGAACATCCGCATCCCGCGCCTTTTGAATCTCGTGCGGGGGCGATTCCCCGACCCGAAGCTGATGGCGTTCCTGAGCGAGTGCCTCCGCCGGACGGCTCGGCCGGGGTCGAATACGAAAGGACTGCGGCAAGGACTGCGGCAGGGGAGCGGCCTGTCGCCGCTGCTCATGAACGTCTACTTCGACCACTTCATCGACAAGCCCTGGCGAAAGCGGCATCCCGGGACCCCGCTGATCCGCTACGTCGACGATCTGCTGATCCTCGCCGAGACCCCAGCGAACGCCGCAGCGTGCTTGGCCGATCTGCGGGAGCTGCTGGAGCCGACGGGGCTGTCGCTCAAGGATCCCGCGCCGCAGGGCGCCGTCTGCGACTTGGGCGCGGGCGAGCGGGTGACGTGGCTCGGATACTCGATCCGGAAGGGGCAGCGGCGCCTGGAGGTGAGTCCTCTCGACCGGTCGTTTGATCGGCTGGCCGCCCGCCTGACGAAAACACACGGCGGGGACGAGCCGGCGCGGCGGGCGTTCGCCGCCGTCCTGGGTTGGTTCGCGCAGCTGGGGCCGTGCTTCGATTCGGCGGATGTCGAACGGAACGCCGTGTACAAAAGGGTCGCCCGGATCTCCCGCGACGCGGGCTTCCGCGAGATCCCGACTCCGACCGAAGCGCTCGACGCGTGGAGCGACGCCCACGAGGACTGGCTGGACGTGAAACGCGCGGTGGCGAAAGGCTTCCCGGCGGTTTCGGGGGATTCCGGAGAAGCTGCCGGGCCCGACAGGCCGCCGGCGTCCGAGATTGAGGCCGGCGATTTCAACTTCCCGGCGCGCGCGACGCCGGTCGCGGAGGAGACGATGGTGGCCGAGACCACGAAGGCCGAGACCACGAAGGCCGAGACCACGATGGCCGAGACCACGGTGCGGTGTCCGATGCTGACGGAGTACGATCTCCGGCTCGCCAATTACGCCCTGGGGGCAGTGGGGGATTACCGCGACGAACGCGACTTCATCGAGTTCATCGCGCCCGGTTTGAGGAGGACGCGACTGCACGGGCTGATCTACGGCGGGGATTCGATCGCCGCGCTGCGGGCATGCCCCATGACCGAACGAGAACTCGACGACCTCTGCATCGCCATCGACTCCCCGCCGACAGGAACCAGATGGACTTGGAGGCCTTACGAGGTCCTCCACCGCAATTACATCGACACCGTCCCCGAAGTCCGCCGCCTCGCGACGCCGCGCATGCTGGAGGATTGGACGGCCGACTGCGGCCGCTTCGGGGATCGCCTGAGCGACGCTTCGCTCCCTCTCGAAGAAGGTCTGGAGATAGTCCAAGCCTGGATCCGGATCCTCCGGCAGCTTATCCGGGCCTGCGAAGATCAGCCGCGCAAGAGTTCCCGCGAGCAGGCCGAGGCCGCTTTCGATCCTTGCAGCGACTTCGGGGCGTTGCCCGCGCACCTCCGGGAGGCCATCGTCGCCATCCGGGCGGCGATCCTCGGACAGCCGGGCTGGAAGCCGGGCGATCCCGCCGCGGGCAAGCCGCTGGGCGATCAGGCGACTTCCGCACAGCTGCGCCGACGCCTCAGTTTGGCGTCGAAGACGCTCAGCGATGCGCTCTGCTGGATGAATGCGCACGGCGAGTACGCGCCGAAGGGCTACACGTCGCGGCGCAACAACGCGCTCCGGACCACGGGGGCGCTTCCGCCCGCGGACGGTCGATGATCCCGACACGGCGGCCTCCATTTCTCGGCCGGCATTCGGGAACTAACTCCGGCCACTGCTCGCTTCGCCCGAGATGGGGAGGCGATTGAACGCCCGTCTCGGCTCTCGGAGCGCCGCAACTTCTCACTTCGCCCGGAAGTGGGAAGTGAACGGACCGCTATTCAGGCGGGTATCGTTATTCCGTGTAGCAAGCGGTCGTCGCGAGTTGCAGCGGCGAGCGTGCCGTCGCAGCGACCGATGACGAATTGGCCCGGCATGAAATGCAGCGGGCGTGTGATGGCGGTTCCGTCGCCGACTTTCGGCGTCGGTCCCGCTCGGGAGCGAAGCCGATGCCATTCCGAGACGATCCGGCCACCCTGGCCCTGCGGCCGGCCCAAGCGGCGAAAGCCCTCTCGATCTCGCCCCGGTTGCTCTGGCAGTTGACGAAGGACGGGGTCATCCCCTGCGTCCGCGTCGGGAGCGGCAAGCGGCAGACGGTCCTCTACCCCGTGGCCGACCTCACGGCGTGGCTGACCCGGCAGACCGAGCGGGAAGGAGGCGGTGGGGACTCCACTGCCCGATGAACGACTACAACATCGCGCCGTTCGCCGGCCGAAGATCGAGCCCGAGCCCGATGCCCGGGGTGCGGGGCACGCGAGAGATAACCTTTTCGATTCGGCGGCATTCCGTCCAACCGTCCAACCGACGTATCGCGTCGGGTGATTGGCGGTACCTTAATTGTAGAATTCGTTCGGGAGCAGCATCATGGCTTCTATCAGCGCCGATCCCAACGGCAGGCGGCGGATCCTCTTCGTGGCACCGGACGGGAGCCGCAAGGCGATCCGCCTCGGCAAGATCGACCGCAAGAGCGCCGAGAGCATCTGCCGGCACGTCGAAGCGCTGTTATCGGCGAAGCTCGCGAGCCAACCGATCTCTCGCGAAACCGCAGCTTGGACGGCCGCGATCGGCGACGCTCTCAAAGCGAAGTTGGCCGCGGCAGGTCTCCTCGAAGCGCCCAGGCGCGAAGCCCTCGGAGATTTTCTCAGGAGCCACATCCTAAATCGGGCGGACGTGAAGCCCGCTACGCTGGAAGTCTGGCAGCAACCCTGCCGGAACTTGATCGAATTCTTCGGCGATGCCAAACCGCTGCGGAGCATCACGGAGGGAGATGCGGAACAGTTCAAGCAGTGGATCACCACCCAACCGCTCGCTGTGGCCACGATCGCCAAGAGGTTATCTTTTTGCCGGACGTTTCTGCACGTGGCCCGCAAGCACAAGCTGGTCGAAGAAAACCCGTTCGCCGACGTCGCGATTCCGGTGGCCGATGTGACTGCCCGGCAGCACTTCGTCGGCCGCGATGCCATCGTCGCGCTGCTGGCGAATGCGGACGCGACTTGGAGGACGATCATCGCCTTGAGTCGATACGGCGGCCTGCGCTGCCCTTCCGAAGTGCTCTCGCTCGAATGGGGCCATGTGGACTTCGACGCGAATGCGATCTGCGTGCCGAGCCCCAAGACGGAGCGGTACGCCGGCAAGGCATCGAGGATCATACCGATGTTCCCGGAACTTCGCCCTTTTCTCGAAGCTGCCTACGAATCGAAACAACGCGACCAGACACACGTCGTCGGCGGCGGACATCTCGCGAAGGCGGATTGCGAAAGGGGCTGGGCGAGCTGCAACCTCAGAACCGCTTTCAACAGGCTGATCAAAAGGACTGGGTTGTCCGGATGGCCGAGATTGTTCCACAACCTCCGCTCCAGCCGCGAAACCGAACTGCTGGACACGTTTCCGGTGCAGGTCGTTTCGAAGTGGATGGGACATGACCCCAAAACGTGTTTGGCCCACTACGCGCAGACGACCGACGATCACTTCGAGCGGGCAGTACGCGGCGCACAATCCGGCGCACTAAAGGCGCAAAAACAGGCGCAGCAGGTAACTGCGGGGGAGTGCGGGAACTCGCAAGAAATGAATGCAACATCAAGCCAAAGTGCTAGTTGTGCAGTTCCCAGCGACACGGTGCAACTGGCCGCACATTCAATCGACGGAGCGGGAGGGATTTGAACCCTCGATACAGTTTGACCCGTATACGGCATTTCCAGTGCCGCCTCTTCAGCCACTCGAGCACCGCTCCCCGGGTTCGCGTCCCCGAATCGACACCGGCGTTCCCCCGCGGGTTCACCGGAAAGCCTATGCTATCGCGCCCCTGTCCGGAAGCAACGCGCTCCCGTTTGCTCCGATCCGGGGTGGCCGATAGCATAGGCGCACCTCGGGAAGCGCCACCATGAAACCGCGACTCTTCCTTTCGACCGTGACCTCCGAATTGAAAACGACCCGCCAACTCGGCGCCAATATCCTCGCGCGGCTCGGCTACGAACCGGTGTGGCAAGATCTCTTCGGCACCGAATCCGGCGATGTGAAGAAGATGCTCCGCGAGAAGATCGACGGGTGCGACGGCTTGATCCACGTCGTCGGCCACGCTTACGGCGCCGAACCGCCTCGGCCCGATTCCGAGTTCGGCCGGGTCTCGTACACGCAATACGAATTCTGCTACGCCCGGAGGACGGGCAAGAAGACGTGGGTCATCTTCGTCGAGGAGAGCTTCCCCGCCGACAAAGCGATCGAACGACTCGACTTGCCGCTCGCCCCCGGATTCCCCGACCCGGCGTCGTATCAGGCCGAGCGGCGCGCTTTGCAAGTCGCTTGGCGGCAGAAATTGCGGAGGGAAAGCCATCTCCGGCACTCCGCCGCGACGACGATGGAATTCGAGTTGCGGCTCGAACGGCTCAAAGACGAACTCCGCGTTCTGCGGCGGTCGTTCTGGCGCTGGCAAATGACCGTGCTGCTGGCGCTCGCGGCGCTCGTCGGCCTCGCTGCGGGCATTTGGGCGACCGTTTTCCGCCATCGCGACGAGCAAAAAATCGAAGTGGAAGAAGTCAAAGGGGCCGTCAGAACCCAAGCCGAAGAACTGAAGGATGTTGTCAAGACTCAAGCCGAGCTGATTCGCTTGGAACTGGCCATGCTGCGGCCGCAAGACATCAAAGGACAACTCCTGAAAACAATCGAAGAGACTTACCGAAAGGAACTCGTGGAAGCGGAAGGTCTGACGGACTGGAAGGAACGCGAGGAGGCACGGAAGGGAGCGAAGGACGTCCGGGAGACGCGACTCGACAAGGTCGATGAGTTCGTCGATTCGATCACCGGCACGATCAAATCCGGCGCTGCTTCTCCGGAGTTCTTGGAGTTCATCCGGATCTTCCGCGATCAAGGGGCCGCCGAAGCGCTGAACTACATCGACGCGCAGGAACATCGCTTGCTCGCCGAAGCGGACAAACTCACGCGGGAGAAGCGCAAGAAGTTGGCGCCGCTGCTGGAGGCGATTCGCATTCACTTCAACCGAGGTGAATATCCGGCGGCCCGCGACAAGTGCGAAAAGCTTCTGCGGCAAGACGGCGATTGGTCGGAGGCGCTGGAAGAGCACATTCGCGTCTTGTGGGTGATCGGCGATCGAGGAATAAAATACGACAGCACCGCCGCGGCCGCCGCGGCGTACCGAACGATGGAAAAGTCGGCCCGTCGTCGGGCCGACGCCGACCCGAAAAACGCCGGGGCGCAACGCGACCTGTCCGTCTCGTTCATCAAGCTCGGCGACGTGACCCTGCAACAGGGCCAGACTCAGGAATCGCTCGATTTCTACCGGAAGAGCCTCGACGTGCGGCAGAAGCTGGCCGACGCCGACCCGAAGAATGCCGGGGCCCAACGCGACCTGTTCGCCTCGTTCAACAATCTCGGCGAAGTGACCCTGCAACTGGGCCAGACGCTGGAGGCGCGCGCCTTCTACAGGAAGAGCCTGGATATGGCCCAGAAGCTGGCCGACGCCGACCCGAACAACGCCCAGGCCCAACGCGACCTGTCCCTCTCAATCGGCGCACTCGGCGACGTGACCTTGAAATTGGGCCAGACCCAGATGGCTCTCGACTTCTATCGGAAGAACTTGGATATTGCCCAGAAGCTGGCCGACGCCGACCCGAACAACGCCCAGGCCCAACGCGACCTGTTTATCTCGCTCAACCAGCTCGGCGTCGCGACCCTGAAATTGGACCAGAATCAAAAGGCGCTCGACTTCTACCGGAAGAGCCTGGATATTGCCCAGAAGCTGGCCGACGCCGACCCGAAAAATCCCAAGGCCCAACGCGACCTACTGATCAGCTTTTCCAAGTTCGGTGACATATCTCAATCGTTGAAAGACTACTCTGCGGCGATCAAGTGGTATGAGAAGGCTCTGGCCGTGGCCGAGACATTCGACAAACCGGAGATTTTCAAGGCAGAAGTGGCGGCACTCAAGAAGGGGATTGCAATTTGCAAAGAACAGAGTCCGACGAAGTAGTCGGTTCACCTCCCCCGACCTCCGCACCGATTCTGACGATTGCGGAAAGTGCGGGAGTCCTAGCGGTGATCGCCCGCCACTTCACGCCCAACTTCCCGGCAAGAGTTCGCCATCTTCAGCGAACGGGGTGTAGTCTCCGATGTAGTCATTTGCCGCATCGGCCCCGATTCGGCCCCTGCGGTTTCGTGGCCCCACCAGGACCGAACACCGTGACCGACACCCCGAGCGATTCGACTCTCCCCCCATGTAGTCCGAACACCCTCAACCTCGGTTTCCTCACGATCCTCCAAGACGGCAGCGGCGTATTCGGCGGCTACCTCGTGACCAACGCCTGGGGTCGCCCGCTCGAATTCCGCCTGACCACCGCCGTGCAGCCCAACCGCGTGCAGCAGATCCTGTACGGCCCCACCCTCACCGAGTACCTGCACGCCGAACTCATCGGCCGCACCCTCGTCGAGAAGACCTCCGTCGCCCCGGCGCTCATCGTCACCGACAGCCTCCCGGCGCTCGGCCTCCGCGAACGCCTGAACCTCCCCGTGGTCGCGGTGCGGGCGGGGAATGCCGACGACGGCGTCGAGGTGCTGCAACTGACCCACGCGAGATCGAGCGTGATGCTCGCGTACTCCGCCAAGTTCCCGGACGACAAAGCTGCGATCGAAGAGCGACTCGACCGCATCGACTCCGCCGTCGATCTGGCCGAACCGTTCGCCCGAATCCGTGAAGCCGTCGCCGAAGCCCGAAAAATGGGAGTGACCAGCCGTGCGGCATGAGGATGTGCCCGAACTGAAGATCGCCGACATGGACGGACCGTTCGCCGTCGAAGTCATCGATCTCCCCCCGTTGCCCGAAGCGCTGGCATTCCCGCGCTTCGAGGCGCCGCTGAGCGCCGGCGTGCGCGAAACCCGGATGCTCACGCAGTCGCCGTGGGTCCGCTCCCTCGGCCGGCTCGACATGACCGTGCAGACGGAGGGGTGGAAGTTCCCCGCGCCCCCGCCGGAGTTGGATCGCCCGCCGAAGCCGCTCGCGGAGAAACTCGAACCGAGGATCGCCGAGCCGGCGCTGCCGGATCGGGAGCGCGCCGACAAGAAGCGCATCCGCACGCGGACGACCTCGGACATGGTCCTCGTGAAGGATCGGCTCCTCTTCCTGCTCCAGCCGCCGCTCGACGGACTGTTCGAGGGGAAGCAGCTCGAAGTGCCGTTCACACCGTTTCCGTACCAGCTCGAAGGGATCGCCTTCCTGATGCCGCGGACGTCGGCGCTGCTCGCCGACGAAATGGGCCTTGGAAAAACGGCGCAGGCGATCCTGGCGCTGCGGCTCATGTTCCATCAGGGCACCATCAAGTCGGCGCTCATCATCGCGCCGAAGCCGCTGATCCACAACTGGTGCCGGGAGCTGAAGCTTTGGGCGCCGGACATTCCGCACGAGGTTTTCCCGCAGGAGCCCGAGCTGCGCCGCACGGCGTGGAAGGTCTCGAACTGCCCGCTGAAGCTCATCAACTACGAAGCGCTGACGCGCGATGCCGACCTCGCAGCCGACCCCGCCATCTCCTTCGACGTGGTCGTGCTGGATGAAGCGCAGCGCATCAAGAACAAGGATGCGAAGACGGCCCAAGCCGTGCGCGGCCTGCACCGCGGGCGCAGCTGGGCGCTCACCGGCACGCCCATCGAGAACCACGCCGACGACCTCGTGAATATCTTCGCGTTCGTCGATCCGGGCCGCGTGCCGCAGGACACTCCGCCGAAGCGCATCGCACAGCTCACGAGCGATTGCATTCTGCGGCGCACCAAGGACGACGTGCAGTCGGACATGCCGCGGAAGACGGTGAGCGATCTCGAAGTGGAACTGACCCCCGCGCAGCGGTACGCCTACGACCGCGCCGAAAACGACGGCATCGTGCAGCTCAACGAACTGGGCGACACCATCAGCGTGCAGCACGTGTTTCACTTGGTCATGCGGCTGAAGCAGATCTGCAACTTCGATCCGCTGACGGGCGAGAGCGCCAAGCTCGAACGGTTGATGATCGACATGGAGGAAGTCGTGGCCAGCGGCCGCAAGGCGCTGATCTTCAGCCAGTGGGTCGAGCCGCTGCTGATCCTCGCGAAGGCGCTCGACGGCTTCGGTCCGCTGCAGTATCACGGCCGCATCCCGCAGTCGCAGCGGACGCCGATCCTCGACCAATTCAAAGAGGATCCGACGAAGCACGTCTTGCTGATGAGCTACGGCAGCGGCAGTGTCGGGCTGAACTTGCAGTTCACGAACTACGTCTTCCTGTTCGACCGCTGGTGGAATCCGGCCATCGAGGATCAGGCGATCAACCGGGCGCACCGCATCGGCCAGCGCCACCCGGTGACGGTGAAGCGCTTCCAGGCGGAGGACACCATCGAAGGGCGCATCGCGGGCATTCTGGAGGCGAAGCGGAAGGTCTTCGCCGACCTGCTGGCGCAAGCGGACAAGCCGGCGAATCTGGGTCTGACGGAAGACGAGGTGTTCGGGCTGTTCGACATCAAAGCCCGGCCGAAGCGGACTGCGGGGTGAGGGGAACATTCCTGCGCAGAGTTTCTTTTCGATTCCGATTCCGACCCATATCCACCCCCCTTCGGCGGAATCAAACCGGAATCGTCGAAACCTCGGTACGTGCCTAACGCGGCAAGGAGTTGCGTCCGATTTCGCGATTCCAATGGCGCGTCGAAACGAAACCGGCCGGGATCGACCTCCTAGAATCGCTAGCGTGCCCAAATTCGACTAGCACAGTCTTCGGACAGCCTTAGATTTCATGCTGGCAGCACAATCTCTTCCAGATGTTGCCTATTTCTCCGGGGGTGATGAACGCCCCCAGGATTGATCGACAATCTGAAAGCACCTTTTCCGAGCCGAACTCAAGGAATTTTCCGATGCTGACCAACTGGCGGAGCCCGATCCAGCCCCACCGCAACGGCCGCCGCGCTGCCAAGGTCAATCTCCTCGTCGAGGAGTTGGAAGACCGGCTGACGCCATCGACCATTCCTTACCTTGTCAAGGACATCGAAGCCGGGTCGAACGGTTCGAGCCCGCAAAACCTCACGATCGTCGGTACGACGCTCTATTTCACGGCGACAGATTCCGCGAATGGCAATGAACTGTGGAAGTCGGATGGCACGGCGGCGGGCACCGTCCTCGTCAAGGACATCTACG